>JAUQWR010000144.1 GCA_030835065.1 Candidatus Kapaibacterium sp. | reverse complement strand
AATGCCGAAGGACTTGTAATTTTATATGCCGATAAAATTACTCGATCGATGCAGGCATTGATTGATGAGACTAACCGTAGAAGAAATATACAAACAGAATATAATAAGGAACATGGTATTAATCCTGTTACTGTCTATAAATCTTTGGAAGATATATTGAATTCTACTTCAGTTGCAGATATAAATACTACAAGAAATAAGAAACGTGACGAAATAGAAGCCAAAAAAGTAAGGAGAGTTGCCGAACCTCTCACTGAATACATGACAAATGATCAAAGAGTTGAATTAGTAAATCAATTGTACGAAGAAATGAAAACAGCTGCCAAAAATCTAGATTTCGAACGAGCTGCCGAGCTAAGAGATGAAATTGAAGCAATAAAAGCGAAAATTGAAGCAAAATCCAAAAAATCTAAGAAAAATACTGCGTAACAATTTTTTTTGGATTTTTCTCGTCGATATATAATTATCAAATATTTAAGGAAAAGATATGAGTTATGAAACTTTGATTTTTGAAAAAAAAGAAGCTTATGCTTTAATATATCTCAATCGCCCTGATAAATTGAATGCTCTAAATAACAAATTGCTTCACGAGCTGGAAGAAGTAGTTAAAATTATAGAAAATGACAAAGAAATTAGAGCGGTAATAATAAGTGGTAGCGGTGAAAAAGCTTTTGCTGCTGGTGCTGATATTTCTGAACTAAACGCCTGCGACGATACTAGTGGTGTGCAGTTTTCTGAATACGGTAATTATGTTTTTAGAAGACTTGAGCAATTAAACAAGCTGGTTGTTGCTGCGGTTAATGGTTTTGCCTTAGGTGGCGGATGCGAACTTGCAATGGCTTGCCATATTAGATTTGCTTCCGATAAAGCAAAATTTGGGCAGCCAGAAGTCAATCTTGGTATTATTCCAGGCTATGGTGGTACTCAGAGACTTCCAGCTTTGGTAGGACGCGCAAAGGCTATTGAATTAATAGTTTCGGGGATTATTATTAGTGCTGATGAAGCCATGCAAATAGGATTAGTTAATAGAGTGTTTCCACATGAAGAATTGATTGACAAAACTATTGAATTTGTAAATCTAGTGATAAGCAAAGGAAGAGAAGCTGTAGAAAATTCAATTAATTGTATAAAAATGTCTGAAAAATTGTCTTTATCTGATGGACTTAGATTTGAAGCCCAAATATTTGGTAAAGTATGTGGAACCGATAATTTTAAAGAAGGAACAAAGGCATACCTTGAAAAAAGACCGGCAAATTTTAAATAGGATTGTATTTGTTTGCATTGCATTTTTACTATTATTCTCTGAGTTGAATGCTGATATTGAAAAGAAAATGAGTGATGCAAGAATCCTATATTATAAATCTATTAAAGAAGAAGATTATTTAGAAAAAGCATATTCAGCATTTGAGAGTATTAAGAAGTCAAATCCTTCGATGAAAGGAGTTGCAACTACTTATTTAGGCTCATTAATAATGCTAAAAGGTAAATATGCTTTTTGGCCCAACAAAAAGTTAGAATATGTTGAAGATGGTATTAAAGTAATGGACGAGGGCTTGGCTTCCGATCCTGAAAATTTGGAATCATTATTCATATATGGCTCTAGCTGCCATTATCTTCCATTTTTTTTAGGTAAAAAAAGTCTTGCTAAAACAAAACTAAAAAAGTTTTTACAAGTGCTACCAAATTCTGATATAAGCCGTTATGATAGAACTATTCTCAAAAATGCAATTAATTTTATTTTGGAAAAAATTGAATTGACAAATGAAGAAAAGAATAGGGCAAATGAATATCTGAAAAAGTTAGGCTAATAATTTTTGTATTGATATTTGAAATGAAAAGGCTATTTTTGAACTTTAATTAATATTAAATGGAAAATAATGAGCTATATAAATAATACAGATACAAGCAATCGCAGAGTTACTACCCTAAGATTGCAAGAGTGGAAGCGATCAGGAAGAAAAATTGTTTCCTTAACTGCATATGATTCATTGATGGCAAGTATTCTTGATGAGTCTGGTGTAGATCTTATTTTAGTTGGCGATTCTTTGGGCAATGTTGTTCAAGGACATGACACAACACTTCCTGTAACGCTTGAAGATACCATCTATCATACAAAGGCAGTGATGAATGGTGCAAAACGTGCGCTCGTTGTTGCTGATATGCCATTTA
>JAUQWR010000015.1 GCA_030835065.1 Candidatus Kapaibacterium sp. | reverse complement strand
GCCAAACACACCATCAAATAAGAAACTAATTGTCAAATCTTGGAATAATGTAATATCATTGCGCCAGCTCAATTGGAAATCAGGGTTAGGATCGCCAATAATTTGCATTTCGTCGTCTTTTATTGGAGCATTTACTAAACCTCTGTTGTAGTAATCTTTCAAAACTGCTCCTTGACCAGCAGCTGCTCTATAAACACCACCGTTTTTAGCGCGTTTGTAAGCACCGTTTTCATCCACTTGCACTCTATCGCCAGAATACAAATATTTTCCGTTTTCGTCTTTCAACCATCCATAACCATAGAACACACCCAAAGGCTGTCCTACCATTGCTACGTTGTTGATACCAACAAAACCACCACCTAAACCAATATATTCTCTACCTGTGGCTTCAAATCCTTCTGGTTTAATATGTAATTTTGTAACTTCGTTCTTGTTTACTGAATAGTTGAGCATTGTAGTCCATACAACTGTTTCATTAGAAATTGGTGTTGATTTCAAACCAAGTTCGAAACCATTATTCCACATTGCAGCAGCATTGCGCAATTCTTGGTCGTAACCTGTTGATGATGCTACTGGAACATTCAAAATCATATCATATACATTAGACATATAATATGTAGCTTCGATTCCAAATAAGTTATCAAAGAAACCTAAGTCAATACCAAATTCTCTTTCGATTGATCTTTCTGGTTTGATGTCTGTAGCACCAGCAATAATATAAGAATCAGAGCTACCACCACCTTGACGAATACCAATATATCCGCTTCTACCAGCAGTTGATGTGTTTCTATCCCAAGGATCAAAGAAACCGGCTGTTCCATAAAGGAAGTTTGTTGCATAAACATCAGGCAATGATGGCGAGCCTGCTTCGCCCCATGATGCTCTTAGTCTGATATTATTCATAATATCTTTTGTTGAAGACATAAATGATTCATCAGATAATGTATAAGAAAATCCAACTTTCGGGAAGTAGTTAAATTTGTCTGCTCCTCCAAATGTAGAACTACCATCACGACGTATAGCTAAAGTCAATGACATACGATTCCACAATGTTGAAGTCAATTGTGCAAATAGACCAACAATTTTCTTTCTCGAACGTGATGAACTACCGTCTCTTACTGATGCAGCATTGATTTGATTGAAAAATGGTAATGTGTTTGTACCATATACTCCATCAGCCGATCTTTCTGACCAAATCTGCTGTCCGCCAAGCACTAATACTAAATCTAATTCTTTTTCGAATAATGATTGAGTAACTGTTGCAGTCAAGTCTAAGTTGGTTTGGCTATTTGTTATTCTGCTGTGATCAATCAAGCCTGCTTCGTTTTCTGATGCAGCCGATCCTACTGCCAATCTTTGACGATTAATATATTCATACTTGTCGAAACCAACTCTTGCATTAAACTGAATACCTTCAATTGGCATCCACTTCAAATCTGTTGAATGTAAAAATCTGTCGATTTGTGATTTGAACGAATTGAAATGTTGTGTCCAAATAGGATTATCATAAACCCAGAATCTGTGCTGAGTGCCGTCGTCGTTCAAATATTTTTTACTGTCAAATTCAGGAGGTGTACGCAATGCACCCAAAAGAATACCAGAAACATTCGAACCATCTTGTGGCAGATCATTATCTGTCATAATAAAGTTATTATTAGTTTGTAGGTTCAAACCTGGAAGCAATGAGATACCTACGTTAGCTCTCACACTTGTTCTTTTAAGTTTCGAACCGACCACATAGCCTTGAATATCATCTAATGTAGCATTCAACAAATAATCGAATTGAGGAACACCACCTGTGATTGTAAGTGATTGTTGATGAGAAAATGCTGTACGGAAAGGCACATCATCTTGTTGATATGTTTTTGTACCAGCAGGTAATTTAACTGATGTAGCCAAACCTGTAGCTGTATCAGTTGTAAAATTATATGTATTGTGTGTACCTGCTTTTTGACCATAAATCTGCTGCATATCAATATTACCTGCTTTTTCATCAAAAGTATATGATGATGTGTAGGATATTTGAGCTGGTTTTTCGTAACTCGAAAGCTTGCCTTTCTTTGTTGTTATCAATACAACACCGTTACCGGCTTGCGAACCATAAATAGCAGCTGCAGACGCACCTTTCAAAATTTCTATTGATTCAATATCTTGTGGGTTGATGTCTACTGCTCTGTTGGAGTATTGAACCGAACCACTACCATCATATAATGATGTGTTGTCTATAATAATACCATCGACAACATATAATGGCTCTGACGAACCCATAATTGATTTTCTACCACGAATTGTTATAAATGTTCCTGCTCCAGGAGTACCACTATTGCGTGTAACATTTAAGCCTGATACACGACCGCTCAATGCGTCGATTGCTGATGGTGATACTACTTTTGCGACTTCGCGCGAACTTATTGATGAAATTGTGTTGCCTAATTTATTCCTATCGACTTCGCCGGTAAGACCTACTACCACAATTTCATTGGTTTTGATTGCCTGTGAAGTCATATCGTATTTCAATACGACTTCCCCACCTGCAGTCAATGTAATCTTTTTGGTCTGTGTTTCATAACCTAAGTATCTTACTTCAACTGTATGGGTACCGGGCGGTGCAGAAAATGTGAATTCACCGTTCTTATCGGATATTGCTCCAAGTCTAAGAGCAGGAATTGAAACCGATGCACTTCGCAATGCTTCTTTGGTTTCCTTGTCAATGACTTTACCTTTAACTATCCCGTTGTTTTTTTGTGCATAAACATCGCTTACTAAAGCTATGCAAAACATCAGCATTATTGCAAACAGGCTCTTTGAGAGAGACAAGCCTATATTTGCCGCCGACTTAATCGGGAAATTGAGAGATTTTAGTGTGTCCATAACCAATCCCTTATAGATTGTAAATCAGTTAATTATACTTTTATTTTATTTGAGAGACATTTTAAAATTTATCAACTGAATTTTCACTTTTGGGCATACAAACCCTTTAGAATATGTATATATTTATCCCTTTACATTTTTTTTTGATGGTTATAATGTATAATAATTAAAAATAATATCTATGTTTTTAGAATTCGTAAATAAAGATGCCTATAATTTTCTCCTTCACTCCAATGCGTTTGTAATTGCACTCCTATACTCACAGCTAAATATAATAAAACTTTTCTAATATGTCAATAATTATTTTCTGTTTTTTTAATTTTTAATTTGTTTTTTTCAATTATTTTTTTAATGTTAAATTTAATTTCATCTGTTATTCTTGTCACATTTTATACTACATTCGTTTATATTTATATTTTTCAGTTAATTACACATTTTCACTTAGCTATTATTATTTAATAATTTTAATTTTCCATTTCTTATTTTTGTATTTTCTTGTTTATTGATTTTTTTCGAGTATTTTTAATCTATCGAAAATAATTAATATTTTATACGTTAATGTTTTAAATATACAATTGCTGATGCAAAGTGAAAAACACAGTTGATTTCACATATACTTTTAACAACCAAAGACTTACAGATCTTGTTGCGTCTTTAGTAAATTCTTTATCTTTTTCGAAATTAGAAAGCACTGAAACTCTTTCCATTGTTTTTGTTGATGATATTAATAATATTAATAATTCTAATTTTAATCATTCAGACGCTAATTCTTTCTATATCGCAATTTCAGAACAAGCTATATATAAGATTTCTGTTGAGTCTATCAAAGAATCTGATTTAAATTTGAATAATCTTCAAGCAATAATTGACAAAATCATAGATATTCATAATTCAAAATCTCTCAATAATTACATAAATAAACAGCTTATCGATTCTTTCGACCTAATTAACAACTTATATGATATAATCAACTCTTCGCCCGAATCTCTGCTCCTAATCGAAAAGAATGGATATATTATTTGTTCTAACAATAATATAAAGAATATTGCTATTGAGCGGACTCGTAGTATTATCGGAAAAAATATTTTCGACCTACTCCCTATAGAAGCTGCTTCTGAATTGGCTAATAACCTTAAAAGAATGGATGCAAATATTGATACTCTCGAATACGAAGAAAAAATTAGTGATAAATATTATAAAAATACTATACGAAGAGTCAAAGACGATAATTATAAAAACGAAAAATTTATTGTCCTATCCAAAGATGTTACTCAAATCAAAGAATTCGAAACCGACATCTCAATTCGCGACGAATTGATTAGCAATGTTATTAATTCTACTCCTGTCCAGGTTTGGGCTATTTCGCTATCGGGTACTTTTGTTGCTTCCGAAGGTTGTTTGTTTGAGAAAATTTTCGGTCTAAAAATTTCCAAGCATGCTCATATTGATACTGATCTGCCCGATACTGATTATATTATTGATATTAAAAATGCCATCAAGGGCGAAATCTCTCAATCCATAAATATTATAAATGGCTATGTGGTCGAAACCAGGTATAAACTTGTTAATATTGGAAAAACACAAGAATTAGTAGCGGTTTCTATTGATATTTCCGAAAGATATTCAATCCAAAAAGAACTTGAAATAAACAAACAAAGACTTCAAATGGCTCTTGACGCTTCGAAAGAAGCTGTTTGGGAGTATGATATCAGAACAGATAAAGTCGAATTCTCAGATTTGGTTTACGAATATTTAGGTTTAGACAAAAGTTTTGATTTGACATATCAAAAAATTATTGAATGGATACACCCTGAAGATATTTCTGTTATTAATCTGTTCAGATCTAATTTTATTAATGCAAATTTTGCCGATAATACTTATACTTTTAGAGTTCAAGACCAACATAATAGCGAATGGTTATGGTTAGAAACAAAAGTAAAAGTTGCTGAGAAAGCCGAAAATGGAAAAATTCTCAAAATTGTAGGTGCTACGTCTAATATTACTGAACGAAAAAAATTCGAACAGATAATAATGGAAAGCGAATCCAAACTACAAAGTATTCTCAATAGTGGCAAGCAATCTATAATTCTTATTGATAATGAACTAAAAATTCAGTCGTTCAATCATAGTGCTTTCGAATTATTCCTAAATAACACAGGAAAATATATTAAAAATGGCGACAACATTATTAATACTATTGTATTCGAAGACAAATCCGATTTTCTTGGCAAAATCAAACAATCACTTAATGGCGAGCTGATACATTACGAACGCAATTATGTCAATTTCTTTGCTTTCGATTATTGGATGGAAGTTAATATCAATCCTGTAAAATCTATTTCAGGCGAAATTATTGGAGCTGCTATTTATTTAATTCCAATTAATGACAGGAAAAATATTGAGTTAGCTCTCGAAGAAAGCCACAAAACTCTACGAGCTATTCTTGATGCCTCCCCTATTGGCGTAGCATATTCAAAAGATAATCAAATCCAATGGATTAACAATACTTTCGAAAAAATGTTGCTAAAAGATGATAATATAAATATCACTCCAAAAAATTTGGGTCTTGCAAAACCTGATATTGATCTTATCGAAGAAAAAACACTGCTTGCTATAGAAACATCAGATCCGGTAGAATTCGAAGTAAATCTAAAATCTTCAAATGGCGACGTTATTAACGGGCTAATGCTGATAAAAAAAGTTGACGAAAAAATCAATTCAAACGAATTAATCATAGTAGTAGTCGATGTTTCTGAACGCAGACAAATAGAAATGCACAGAGAAATACTTATAAAAGATCTACTTGTTGCAGAGCGCCGAAGAGCTGAAGCACTACAATTAGTAGAGCAGTCTGCCAGACTTTCTTCAATCGGTATTATCGCTGGCGGAATAACTCACGAAATCAACCAACCACTTAACGCTATTTGTGTTGCTGCCGATGGTATGATATTCTGGAATAAAAACCACGGCAATAAACTTCCAGAACAAATTGTTAGGCTTATTAATAGAATCTCTGGTGCTGCCGGCAAAATCGATGAAATAATCCAACACATGCGCTCATTCTGGCTCGACTCTTCTAAAGCAGAAGCTCATCCTATTGATTTGCATACTTCTTTGGATAGAGCTTTAGGTTTGATCAGCCAAAGAATTCATGCTCATGAAATAGAATTGATTACAAACTATTCGCAACAAGCTATTAAAATCACTGCAAATCCATTACAATTTGAGCTGATTATTAATAATATATTGATTAATTCTATGCAGGCATTAGACCAAACTCAAAAAAGCAACAAATCGATTCATGTAAAAACCTATTTAGAAAATTCTCTTCCTATTGTTGAAATTATTGATAATGGCATCGGATTGCCTGATGTGAGCGTCGAAACTTTATTCGATCCTTTCTTCTCTACAAAAAAAGAAAAAACTGGTACCGGATTAGGCTTAGCTATTGTCAAAATGTTTATGAAGACTTTTGGAGCCGAAATTCATCCTTATAATAATGAACTCGGCGGCGCTACTTTTAAATTAGTTTTCCCTCCCTGCGAAAATTCCTGACCTTCATTTATTGATTTATATTAATTTATTGATTAAATTGCTTTTATTTTTTTGGTGATTTATGGATTGGCAAAGAGAATTTGATTCGGCTATTACTGTTTGCGACAAAAACGGTATTATTATCTATATGAATGAAAAATCTATGGAAACTTTCGCCTCTTATGGCGGAAGAGATCTTATTGGTAAAAGTCTTTTTGATTGCCACAACCCCAATTCTTGCGCAATTCTGACTGAAATGCTCAAAACCGGTGGCACAAATACTTATACTATCGAAAAAAATGGAGTGAAAAAAATGATTCATCAAGCTCCTTGGTACAAAGATTCTGAGGTTATGGGATTGGTAGAATTGTCGATTATTTTACCTAACGATATGGCACACCACAAACGCGACTAATGAAAAAATATTATTATAGTCTTCCTTTGATAGTTTCGAGCTTGGTTGTTTTTATACTTTCTGCTCAACCTACTAGTCCTTTCATTCTCAAAACCGAATGGGGCGAAGATAAAATTTGGCATTTTGTCGGCTATTTTATTTATGGTATTGCTGCTCAAATCTTTAGTATAGGATATTTCAAGACTAAGAAGCAAATTCTTAGTCTTGCTTTTGTGAT
>JAUQWR010000143.1 GCA_030835065.1 Candidatus Kapaibacterium sp. | reverse complement strand
CCATAGCTTTTGTTAATATTCTTTACAATGATAGTTTTTGGCATAATTCACCTAAAATTTTATTTCTCCGGGCATACCAATTTTGATTGCACCATCATTTTTGACTTCCACTTTGATTGCATATACTAGATTTACTCTTTCTTCTTTAGTTTGAATTATTTTTGGAGTAAATTCTGCTTTTCCTGAAATCCAAGTAACCTTGCCTGTATATTCTTTTGAAGCATCCTTATTATCTATGATTACTTTTACATTCTGCCCAATTTTTACTGAGGAAAGTTGATTTCCACTAATATATGCTTTCAAAATCATTTTATTTAAATCAGCTATTTTGAAGATAGGTTTACCAAAGCTAACAATTTCTCCTGATTCGAGATACTTATTAAGTATTGTTCCGCTGATAGGCGATTTTATAATGCTTTTGGCTACATTGTCATCAATTTGCTTTTTTTGGCTGGATAATGGAGATATTTCACTTAAAATTGCATTATTGGCTTGTTGCAATGCAGTTTTGGATGCTATAAGATTTTTATCTACAAGCTCAATTTGCCCGATAATATCATCTAATTGCTTTTTTGTAGCAGCAGAATCTTTATACATTTTTTCAATTCTGGCTTTGTCTCTCAATAAATTAGTTTTTTGTTGATTAAATACATCAATTTGAGTGTTAATATCCCTTATTTTGGATTTTACTGCATTAATACTAGCATCAATTTGATCTTTTTTCAAATATAGTTGAGTAGTATCAATATATCCCAATATAGTATTAGCTTGCACTAATGAGCCTTCTTCAATATTTAGTTCTTTTATTACACCATTTGATTCGGCAGAAATTAATATTTCGGTAGCTTCAAAATTTCCATAAGCATCAGCATTATTATTTGTATTGCTGCAAGATGAAAATATACCGGCAATGCAGATCAATGAGACTAACAAATATTTTTTCATTACAAACTCCTCTATATTCCATATTTCAATTTAATATTATACATTGCATTTAATTTTTTGATTTTATTTATTTCCCAATTAATAATAAATTGGTTTAGTTTGTTGAACTCGCTGAGATATTCGCTGCTATTGATTGTACCAGATTCGAATTGTAAAAATTTATCGGCAACAACAGTTTTTTGAAGTTCAATAATGTTTTCGTCTGATTTGAGCAGATCATCATATTTTTGAATATCTTGTTTTTCTTTGATAATAGCAATATTCAAGCTCTTTTCTATTTCTTGTTTTTCATTGTTTAAAATTTCTATATTTGTAGTAGCAATTTCATTTTTACGTTGAGCATTATTCCAATCAAAAGGAGCCCAAGATAATTTTATTCCCAAATTATAGAAGCTGGAAGCATCTTTTTCAAAAACATTGAGAGGATTTGGATTTGCATAACCCAATCTGAAATATGCCGAAATCTTAGGAAAATATATAGAATTATTAATACTTTTTGATTTTTCTAGTAATTCTGAATTAAAATTCAAAGTGTATAGTTCTGGACGCTCAAATTTTTCATTGATTTGAGGCACTTGAGCTAAGGATAATTCAAAATCTTGCTCAATATTAAGCCAAAGAGCAAGAGCATTTTTTGAGGCAATTATATCGTTATTAATTGAAGAAATTGATTGTTGAATCTTGGAAATCTCAATATCAATTTGGTTTCTGTTCACTCTATGCATATTGCCTGATTCTACTGCAGAATTGATTATTTTTCTATTTTCAGTTAGAGTACTTAAGCTTTGGACTAATACTTTTTTTGAATTTTGAAGTTGAATAATAGCAAAATATAAATTTGTAACAGACTCTTTGATTCTAAGAATCTTAGAATCATTTTGGCTTGAATTAATTTTAAAATTTATATCTTGCATTTGCTTATTTGTAGATACTATTCCAGCATCCCAAATCAATTGATTGATAGTCATGCCTGCTTGATATTGATCCTTATTTATTTCCGGCACTTTAATACCAGGAAAGTTTATTGGCAATTTCATGACATCTGATTGATATGTTGCTTGTGCATCGAACGACACTTGTGGGAGATAGGCAGTCGAAAGATTGTCTTTTTCTTTTTCTAAATTTGAATTATATAATTTGGAATTATTTGAGTATAGGCTTGATTTTTCTGCAATATTCAAGCAATCTTCCAAAGAATAATCTCTTGCAATAATATAATCTTCTGCAAGAATCAGTAGCAATAGTGATATAATTATTTTCTTCATGTTATTATCCAATTAATCTAACTTAATATTTTAACTATATGGTTAGATTTAGTTAAAAAAATTACATTTTAATCCAATTTAATATCAAATCAGGAACAATAGTTTTCCTTGCTTCGATAAATTTGTCAAAGCTTTCATTATCAGAGCTAAATACTTCTTGAAGCAGTGGGCGAGCTACAAAAGGAAAAACGCAAAGCGCAATAATATTTGTTACAATTTGGCGAAAATCAATAGGTTTTATCAATCCTTGATTAATTTCTAATTGCATTTGCTCCTGGAATATTTTAAAATTACTAGTTACTTTATCGTGAATATGGGTTTTTAGTTCTTCAGGATTTCTACTTAATTCATGCAAAATGAATAAAGGAATATATGGATTGGATTGGAGCAATGTTATATATGAATTTATAAAAAATTTTATTTTCTCTTCGACCGACATATTTGATGTAAAACCTTTTTGAACAGCAGGCATAAATCTAGAAAAAATATCATCAAATATTGTGAAGAACAATTTATCTTTACTCCTAAAATAATAATGAAGCATGGCTTTATTAATGCCAGCCAAGTCGGCAATTTCTTGCATTCTTGCACCATCATAACCTTTTTCGATGAATACTTGCTTGGCAGCTTCAATTATTCTTTGCTCAGTTGATTTATCTTCAATCATATGATTTAACCAAATAGTTAATATTTTTGATGCAAAATATAAAAAATTCTAATAAGCTCCAAATATTTTTTAAAAAAAATATTTCATTTGCAAAAGTTTAATAGAATAGGTGTTAATTGTTGTTAAATCAAAACACCCCAAAAGTTTATTGGCTTTTGGGGTGTTTTTAAAATAAAATGTTTATTGGTTGTTCTATTCGACATTGTAGTTTATCAACTTGTAATCATATCCGGATACCCAATTTCTTAACAAACCGGGAACGTTGATTAATGTTGATTCAAGTTTCATACCTACTTTACCATCGTCTTGATGATACCAGAAATACATATTACGAGTTAGATTTAAATTAAAATCTAAAGTTTGAACAGTAATCTTGCCAACAAAGCTAAATTCAACCTTCATTTTATAAGAATTATTGAAAGAATACTTATTAGTAATAAGATTATCATATCCTAAGTTGTATCCTTTAATAGTAAGTTTACCATTTACGATACCAAAGCTCATAGCTTCGTTTTCAAATTGTTTGGTCAAAATTTCCCAATTTGATTCAATAGGATCCATAATTTTATAGAAACCATCGGGAACAGTGAAAGGAAGCGAAAATCCACTAGCTCCGAAATTTAATAGATCTGCAAACCACGATGAGTGAGCATACAAATTTTTATTTTCGATATAATAATAGTTTTCAGTTCCATTTTGATAAACACCTGAAATCAAAGTATAACCAGTAAATACATTTACATTTTTTGTAGATTGCATTTTAGTACCAGTTATTGCAATTGAATCAATTTGAGGATTTGCAACAATAAGATTATTGTTAGAATCCAATTCTGATTTAGAATAAACCCAGAAGCTGCCTTTAGTCATTGGTTGTAAATTATTATTATCCAAATTGATTAAAGTGAATACTTGAGAACTTATTGCAGTCAAATTGCCAACTTTGACACTAATCTTGCCAGTTTGCGCTCCTTGAGGTACAACGCAAGTGATTTTCATAGGCTGAGAATTAATAATTGTATCAATTTTTGCAACTACATTACCGGCAAAAGTTACTTCGAC
>JAUQWR010000142.1 GCA_030835065.1 Candidatus Kapaibacterium sp. | reverse complement strand
TGGGCAGATGGTTTAGATGCTCTACCAGAACCCAATATCTTCCATTAGTAAGATTTGTAAATACAAAATTAGCATTAGCAAACTTAAAATTGCCAGCATTTTTATTTACAGGATCTCTATCGGCATAGCCAAGTTTAGATTCGACTGTAGAACCAGCTTTTTCGCCAATTTCATTACCATTATCTTTAAATAGTTGGATGCGCAAACCACCTTTATCGAAAGAAGAGCCAAGCCTGGTAAGCAAAGTGCCGGCAGATGAGCCTCTATGGTAGCCTTCGAGCAGCACTCTTACAGTGAAATTGCTAGAAGGAGTAATAGTAAACAATGGACCTTCTGTTCTAATTGTTTTAGTTTCGCCATTAATAGTGTATTTGCCTGTAAGTCTCAGTCTGGCATTAGTTAAAGAAGCAGACAAAGGACCCATATCATTAAATACACCATCGTTGTTTTCATCAGGATCTGCAATAGCCATATTTAATGCACTTGCAAAATATATGTCGCTACCAGTACCTTTAGAGCGGTATTTATCGTCATTAGGAAGGCTCATAGCATCTTTAGTATTTCCATTCCAAAAATCACTGCCCACAAATTGGTAAGGTTGGATTACATTGCCGCCGCCACCTCTAATTGAAAACTCGAGGGAAGGATTGATCTGCGGAGCACCAGTCGAAAATCCTGTCCCATCATAATAATTGCCAGCCCAGCGGACTCTGGCTTCGGTATTGGAGTTTTCGATACTTTGTCTGAATGCCGGCTCGACCAACTTGATAAATGGTTCGACTGGTTTAAATTCAACATCAGCTCCAAAATTCCTGACAATTGAGTTGTTTGTAGCTGAAATTGAAGTCGAACGGTTCATTCCATTTATAATAAAGCCACCTCCATTAAAGCTATAAGCAGAATGGAGATTGTTTTTAGATGCTGCTTGCAAATCTTTTGAATTGATAGTCAAGGCTGATTGAACAAATAGAGTCAATGGAGTTGGTTCTTCACCACTTATTGATAAATTGTTAGGAATTCCTTTCCATAATCTTACTTCTTTAATTTCACCAACAAAACTGACAGCTGTAGCCGCCGAAGGAGGATTGTAGCCAATATAAAGTGGATATGAATTATTTGGATTTACTTCTATAGTATCTCCAATTTTTTGTTGTAGTTCTGAATCGCGATGAACATTGCCATCAATATAAAATCTGACTTCTGCTTTGCCTTCCGATCCATTGCGAGTGAAAAGTACTCCAACATGAGTCCAGGAAGAATCTTGATTGACAGAATTTGGAGGAACAATAAGTCTGCTAGAGTCGCTAATAGCAGTTCTTTCAGTACCATTTTTGTCAGTAACAGAAAATGAAAGCTGCCCATTTTGAAGAAGTCGAAGAGCATAATGGATAGTGCCATCAGCATCATCAACTTTTTCAATAATAGGGAAAAAGCCTTCGTTGTCGTTTGGAAATCTATAAGGTTTAATCCAAGCTTCAAAAAAAGCACTATTTCCTGATATATTCATAGCCTCATTACCATTAACCTTAAGGACACTTCCTTCTTGCATTTTAATTCCAAAGAAAGGAGCAATAGTAAATGGTTTAGAAATATCATAGAGGTTGTTTTGAGTGTTTGCAGTTGTACCTCTGATTTTTAGAATAGCAGTGCGAGAATATGGGCTGATAGTTCTCAAATTAGCATTAGCATTATTGTTTAAATAAGGCTGCCATACAGCTCTATTGGATTCAACATCAGGTGCATTATTAGCACCTAAAGTTTGATTTGCAGGATTTTTTACTAAATTCCAAGTTTGAGCATTATCGATAGAATATTCAATTTCCACATCTTTCGAACCAAGAGCAGCAATATCTCCCAATCCGTAAGCAATCCATC
>JAUQWR010000141.1 GCA_030835065.1 Candidatus Kapaibacterium sp. | reverse complement strand
TAAATCATTAAAATTGCTTGTTAAATTAAGTAATTCTTCGCTGATTTTGATCAATACGTCTGCTTGTTTTTCGAAATAATCATAAAATGCAAACTCTTTTGGAAGCAAGCCTCTCAACATACACTTATTCCTAATTATTTTAACAATTCCACAATAACCTTAACTATTATTGTTAAGATCCTTTACAAAATTATATAAAAAAATGTAGTTGAAACTATATAAAGCATTGAAAATGAAAAATTTACTGATAATTAGTAGAACCTTAACACAATCTTAACAATAGTATTGATTGTGAATAAAAAAATAAAAAAATTATTTGATTTTGTCAATAATTCTTTTTATGGTGTCGTAATCAAAACCTCTATATGCCAGATAATTGGAGACTGAGCTAATAATTTTTTGTTTAGGTTTGCCAATAAGTAATTTGAGCTTTTTTTCGGCTGCTTTTTCAGCTAATTCAATTATAGAGTCTTGAGGATAGGCTTCAACAATTGCTTTTTCGATATTTGTTTTGGAAATACCTTTTGATGCGAGGTCTCTTTTGAGTTTTTCAATTCCAATTTGCTTTTTCTTAAGCACTGAATTTATGTATTTCACTGCAAAAGCATAATCATCAATCAAGTCTAAACGCTCGATAGATTCAATAGCTTGTGTGATTGCATTATCATCATAATTTTCAGATTTAAGTCTTTTTATAATTTGAGCTTTAGACTTTGGGGAATAAGATGCAATCGAATAGGCTTTTTGTTTGGCTAATAGAATTTGATTTTCATTAATTGCAGGTTTCAGCTCATCATAAGTATAATTTTTGCCTTTGCTTATATTATATTTTAATATAATGTCCATATGCAGATCAATTGATTCTGCGTCTTTGAATACTATAACGCAAAAAGATGAGTGTCTTCTTTTTATAATTTTATCAATCAGCATTTTACTTTCTATAAATAATTGATGCAATAAGGAAAATCAAAGATTGCAGCAAAATAATTACAGCTCCTGAAGGCAAGTCTAAAAAATAAGAAATAAATATACCAGCCACGCTACTGAGTATGCCTATTAATATAGAATATAATGTCATCTGAAAAAATGTTTTTGAAATTAGTCTGGCAATTGCAGCAGGCAGTACTAAGTAAGCAGAAATTAATAGCATTCCAACTACTTTGATAGAAGTAACGATTGTGATAGACAAAAGTATAGAAAGTATATAATCATGGCGTTTCACAGGAATTTTGTCTGTTACAGCAAATTCTTTATCGAATGTAGCATAAGTCCAGCTACTCCAATACCTGTAACCTAAAATCAGAGTGATTATTGCCAATATTGAAGCTGTCCAAATATCATTGGATGCTACTGATAGTATCGAGCCAAATAAATAGGAGTATGCATCGGCACTATATGTGTCTTTGATTGAAAGAAAAACTACACCTAGAGCGACCGTAACAGAAAAAATTATACCTATGGTTGTATCAGTACTAAGTTTTGTTTTGTCTCTTAGATAAATAATTAATACAGCACTTAAAACAGTGAATGGTATTGCTAAATAAAGTGGTTCGGTTTGAAGCAACAAACCTAAGGCTACTCCGCCAAAAGCTGCATGAGACAAACCTGAACCGAGAAAACTCATTTTTCTTTGAACAACAAAAACACCGAAAAAACTACCTAAAAAACCGATGATTAGGCTTGCAAGCAGGGCTCTCTGCATAAAATCGTATGATAGTATTTCAAGCATTTGTTTTTATTCCAAATTTTACTTTATGATTATTACCAAGATTCGAAAAAGTATTTTTAAGATTGA
>JAUQWR010000140.1 GCA_030835065.1 Candidatus Kapaibacterium sp. | reverse complement strand
TCAAGCAAATCACATCTAACCATAGATACTTCATCAATAATAAGTAGCTCCATTCCGGTAATAAGGTTACGATGCTGCTTTTGATATTTGAAATAATCAAAAATAGTACGTTTATCTTCATCTTCAGGAAATGCTTTAGCTCTCAATCTGATATCATCAGGAAGATAAAGACTTGGTGCAATTTTGAAAAAAGAGTGAATAGTCTGCCCACCGGCATTAAGCGCGGCTACTCCGGTTGGAGCCAAAACAACTGTCTTCTTTTTAGTAATTTCTCTTACATATTTCAAGAAAGTAGTTTTGCCAGAGCCTGCTTTACCAGTAAGATAAATCAAACTTTTTGAATTTTCTACTAAATCAAGAGCATAATTAAATTCAATATTAGAATCATCAAGTTCTAAATTATCGAGTTTATACTTCATTTTCTTTGCTTTCTTGATTTAAATATTTCGATTTGCGAGAACCTTTATAAATGTCGTAGCGATGAAATTTACATTCCAAAGCACCATTAAACAAGGTAATTCTTTTAGAAGTTCTAAGTCCAATTTGTTTCAAAGCATCTTTATTAGAAGAAATAATCCAAACAGTATGCCCATCAAAATTTTGTTTTAGAGAATCACCAATTAGCTGATAGAATCTTTCAGTATCTTTATCATTAATTCTTTCGCCATAAGGAGGATTAATCATAACAAAGCCACTACCACTTAGCATATCAGGAGTAATATCTTCCATGCGTTTATTTTTAAGTAAAATTTTCCAAGCCAAATCAGCATTTTTAACATTAGCCTTAGCAATTTTAATAGCTTTAGGCGACTCGTCAAATCCAATTATAGTATGAGGGAACTCTCTTTCGCGGCTTTTGGCATCATCAATTAATTTTTTCCATAAAGCAGAATCCCAATCTTTCCAACGCATAAACCCAAATTCAGGAATTTTAATCCCTGGAGCGATATTATAAGCAATTGTAGCAGCTTCCATCAAGAAAGTACCAGAACCACACATTGGATCAATAAAATCAGATTGAGCATCCCAACCGGAAAGTAAAATCATACCTGCAGCCAATACTTCATTGATTGGAGCAATAACCTGACCAATTCTATAGCCTCGTCTATGAAGAGAATTTCCAGAACTATCAAGCGAAATAGTGCAAGTTTCTTCACTTATATGCACATCGATCCTTAAGTCAGGATTTTCGACATTTATATTAGGCCGACTACCATAATAATCTCGCAGTTCATCTACAATAGCATCTTTAACTTTCAGAGCCACGTAATTTTCGTGGTTGAAATTTTCTGAATAGACAGCACTAGTTACAGCAAAAGTATTATCAGGAGTCAAATATTCTTCCCATGGGAAATTCTTTGCTTCTCTATACAAATCAATTTCATCTCTTACTCTAAAAGTATGAATAGGCTTGAGAATACGAAGTGCTGTCCGTAATTCTAAATTTGCCCTATACATTGTTTCTTTAGTTCCACTGAAAGCAACGGCACGATTAAGAATTTCAATATCTTGTGCACCAATATTAATAAGCTCATTAGCTAAAACTTCTTCCAGACCGAAAGGAGTTTTGGCTGTCATTCTAAATTTATCAGTTTCTTTAATCATTCGACAATAATATAATTTATAATATTCTATTAATTCAAAACAAATATAAGCATAAAATAAATGCCTACAAATTAGCAACAGCAAAAATCAGATGTTATTTATTGAAAATTTTCAATTAGATTAATTAAGATATTTGAAATTTTATAAGTTTTTATTTCAGTTCAAAGATATTAAGAGAACTAGCGCATAATGGGTAAACTAAAATAAAAAGTACTACCATTATCAATTACTGACTCAGCCCAGATTTTACCACCATGCTGCTCAATAAATTCTTTACAAATAATCAAACCAAGACCAGTGCCTTGCTCGCCTGCTGTACCTTGAAAAATCACATTTTCTTCGATTTTAAAAAGCTTATCAATAGTATTATCGCTCATACCAATTCCTTGGTCTTTGACATAAACTACTATCATATCATTTGGAATATCATTATTGAAATATAGTTCCTTGTTTTTGACTATACCAATTTGGATTACAGATCCAATAGGTGAAAATTTAATAGCATTAGAAATCAAATTTCTGAATATTGTTCTAATCATATTAGTATCGATAAACAGGTTAATATTATCAGAAATTTTAGACTCAATCTTAATAAACTTGTTTTCTGCAGAAAGCTTTAATAATGAAGATACTTCGGTTGCAATATCACTTAAATTCACTTCTTTTGGAGTATATCTGATAATACCACGTTGAGAATTTGCCCATAGTAATAAATTTTCGAGCAAGTCATATATTTCTTTTGAAGATTCTTTTAGTAGTTGCAAAAACTCAATTTTTTCTTCTTCGCTAAATTCTTGAAAAGAGTCGCTAAGTAGTTTTGTAACCTGTCTGAAATTGCCCAATGGATTGCGCAAATCGTGAGCAATTATAGCAAAAAATTTATCTTTTGTAGCATTTAGCTCGTTCAGTTTATTATTTCTATTAATAAGCTCCAAATTTAATTCATCTAATTCATCTGCTTGCTTCCTTAACATCTTTTTTTTATTTCTTACTTCATCTAATGAAGCTGCCAAATTTTCTGATTGCTCCTGAAGCTGTTTTTCATTGAAATGAACATGAGTAAGATGAATTAAATTTGGAGCTTATTAATAGAAATAATAAACTGAACGAGCTAAATGCTACAAAAGATAAATTTTTT
>JAUQWR010000139.1 GCA_030835065.1 Candidatus Kapaibacterium sp. | reverse complement strand
TTTATCAATTCTTATTTTTACAATTATTAATCAAAAATGTATATATATAATTTTCATATTTATTTATTGTATGTAAATAAATATAAATCATGGAGTACAATCCGAATCGGATTCATAATGCTTAATACGGTGTCCTTTTTTTTCAAATATTTTCCTTAAAAAATAATCTTCACCACTAATAAATACATCAAAAGTACAATATTTGTTGTTTTCTTTATTGCCAATTACGATTGTTAATATATCAGAATAATTTGAATATTCATGGATTGGATTTTCTCTAGAATACAACTCCATGATTTCATAATTATTAGTATTAAATTCATCTTTTAAATATTTAATTATTTTAGTAATATATATCTTATCTCTATTTTTATTCATTACAAGAATATCTGTTGAATCTGATACTATATAGTTATAAATCGAATCTGGATTTTGAATAAAATTATCAATGATTCTAATTGCTCTATTAAAATAAATTGTATCCTTAAAACAATTAGTAATTACAGAATAATAATCATAATAAAAATCTAAAACATCATTTAGTATCCATTTCCCATTACATTTCAAAAATATAAATTGTAATTTATTTTTTAAATATCCAATTTTTATCCTTTTTATTGGATAAGCCTTTCGATTAGAGGAATAATACCCAATTTCTTTATTCTCATATACAACAAATTTCTTGTTTTTTAAATTTATAAACTCTAAATCTAATGAGTCATTTAGTTTTCGTTTATATGGGATTAGATCATCGCAACCAGCATCAAGAGTTATTGAATCTCTCGAATATAAATTTATTGTTTTTTCTATTGACTCCAGACATTCGTCAATTTCTGCATAAATATTACAAGTAAATAAATTACAAAGCAATAAAAATATTATTAAAAACTTCATTTTCATTTTTCCTTCAAATAATTATTTTCTCATATTGATACAAGTTAGCAAAATATTCCTTGTAATCCTGATAAACTGGTTATGCGAAGTATTATCTCATTTTCTTTAAACTAAGATAAATACACTCTACTCAAATCCTCCGACAGTCTTAGTTCTCTTTATTGTTTGGGCATATTCTTCAATTCTTTCCACAGCACCATCAAGATTGTAAACAAACGTTGACAATATATTAGATTTTAAAGTATTTAACAAATGATTTTTTATGGTAATTAGAAAAATTTTTTTTGAATATTACTGGCTTAAAAACGAATCAGCTAGCCTAGTTTATATCGAGGAAGAATTAATAATCAATATTGGGCATTTCGAAGACCATTTTGTCTCTTAGACTTATTTTTTGAATAACTATGTTGTTGCTTTAGCAATTGCTCATACTTATTTATCAATTCTTATTTTTACAATTATTAATCAAAAATGTATATATATAATTTTCATATTTATTTATTGTATGTAAATAAATATAAATCATGGAGTACAATCCGAATCGGATTCATAAT
>JAUQWR010000138.1 GCA_030835065.1 Candidatus Kapaibacterium sp. | reverse complement strand
ATCAGAGCTAACATTGAAATATTGCAAAGCTGTTTTTTCGGTTTGGCTCGACGAAACAAATTGGCCACTTGCATTATAACCACGGAGCTCATAATTATAATATTGAACCTTAAATGTATAAACATCAGCAGGATTGGTTATTTGGAAGTTTTGAGTTTTTACTCTACCACTATAATCCCTATATTCAATTTTTCCGGAAGTTGCTTTGTTGGATGAAATAAAAATATAGAGCGAATCGCTCGCCTGAATGCCATTATTATGATAATTAGGCAAAAAAGTAAACCAAAAATCTCGACCTTGAGAATCCAGAAGTTCTTGAGGATAAAGGTTCACATAGCTAATTAGCAGAGAAGCTAATATTAATATAGTTCGACAAAACTTAAACATATTTCCTCCGGAATCTATACATTTTTTATTATTTTTGCTTTTTTAATACTATATAATAACACTTAATATGATAAAAAAGTTAACATATAACGAAATATTTATTCAAAGACTAAATGTCGATGAAATTAAAACAACAGAACGTCATCCAATTTATGTAGTAGCTCATAATATAAGAAGCCTATATAATGTAGGTTCATTATTTAGAACTTGCGATTCTTCATTAGTAACAGAATTAATACTAACAGGTTACACACCGCATCCGCCACGCAAAGAAATTGAAAAAACGGCTCTTGGTGCTGTCGATACGGTTCCTTGGCAATATTTTGAGCATTTCAGCTCTGCTGTCAATTATCTAAAACAATTAAATGTAAAAGTTAGTGCATTAGAACTAACAGATAATTCGAGAAGATTTGATGATTTTGAAATACAAGATTATCCATTGGCTATTGTATTAGGTAATGAAATAAGTGGAATTGACGACGAAGCACTTGCTCTATGCGATGATGCAATTGAAATACCTATGTATGGAGTGAAGCATTCACTTAATGTAAGCGTTGCAGCCGGAATTGCCATTTATTCTGCAGTCGAAATATTTAATAGAAAAAAATAATATTTTTTTGCAACCATTTTTTGACATGTGTGTAATTCGTATTAGAAGGGAATTTGGATAAATTAAAATAAAGTATAAAGCCTTATGGGCATAAATTTTAAACATTTGACAGATGGTGAATTAGTTCTTAAGCTTAAAAGCTCTAAAAAGGAAGCTGAAGCTGCATTTACCGAACTATATAATAGGTATTCTCCAATGGTACATGCCTATTGTATGAGAGTCGTTGACTATTCGGAACATGCAGAAGATATATTTCAAGAGACTTTTATCAGGTTTTATAACAATGTAACCAATGATGTCAGAGAACTAAACGTTCCCGGTTTCTTGATTACTATTGCTCGTAATCTTTGCCTAAACTATAAAAGAGATAAAAAGAATAATGTCTCTATCGACGAGCTGGATAATGTAATCGCCGATCATCAAAACTACGAGAAAAAAGAATTACTCGACTTGATTACTAGGGGTTTAGAATTAATCGATGATGATCTTAGGGAAGCCTTTGTTCTTAAAGAATATAATGGAATGCAATACAACGAAATTGCCGAAATATGTAATATTACTGTTGTGAATGCTAAATCCAGAGTTTTTAGGGCTAAACAAAAATTGAAGTCTATTCTTCAGCCCTACTTAAACGATTTACAAAAAAATTGAATTCAATCTACGGGATATAAAAATGGAAAACTATGAGTTAATTCAGGATTTTATCGATGGTACTTTAGACCCAAGCAAAGAACAAGAATTCTTTGCTATGCTCGGAACCAACGAAGATGCAAGAAATGAACTGAAAAGCCAGCTTGCTATCAGAGATGCTGTCCGTGCTGATGTGGCCGCCTTTACTCCATCTGCTAAATCAACCATAGCTATCTTTAGTCAGCTTGGTTTCCAAGCCCCTGTGCCGACTCCGCTCTCTCCGGCAAAATCTCTTTTTGTCAAATCTGCTGATTTTATGGCGAGATTTAAACAAGCTCTTTGGGGCAGCCTGACTACTGCTGCTGTCGCTACTGCTGTCTTTTTCTTAATTAATCATCCATCAGATAAGCTCGATAATAGTATTAGTTATAATACTAATAAAACTACTAATTCTAAAATTCCCGTAGTGTCGAGTAGTGCTTCTGTTGATAATAATGAGAAGTTGAATTCTTCTGCTTCTAATAAATCTAGCCAACCAAAAGTAATTTATAAATATGTGATTGTTGGTGCCGATAAATTAGCTGAAAAACAATCGGAATCCAATGCACAATCAAATACAAATAATCTTACAGAAAACGAAAATAGTGGAAACAATGATAATATCGGTTCGAATGAAATTAGTCCTGTAAGCACTAATTCATTGACTCATAATGATTCTAAAAAAATTCAACTAGTTCAATCAGAGCCTATCAGAATCAGTAAAAATGAGTTTGTGCAGATAGTTCCTGTCAATAATCAGGAAGAATTGAGTAAAATGATGAAAAATGATAATCCAGTCGGTTTGTTTGTAGAGCTTTCAGGTGCTCAGTATTGGATGGATAAGACTGATATAAAACCCAAAAACGAACAAGCTTTCAATAATACTAGCATTACGGCTATGTATGGTTTAAGCGAAGAAATTCAGCTTGGTATTGAATATAGAAGAGAAAACTTTTATCAAAAATTTGAAGGTACTGATTACTATATCACTGCCGAAAGAGGAGATAAAATACTTGGCGTAGTAGAATACGAACAAAGACCAAACTTCGAAACTGCAGGCTTAGTTTTTAGATATTTGCCTGACTTTGCAAAAATGTTTTCAATTAGACCTTTTTCTCAGTTAGGATTTGGATTTAATAACGCTGGATTTGTTACTCGCGGTATGCTCGGATTGCAATATCAAGCATATTCAAACTATGGTATTACAATAGGCTACGACTATAGTAATCTTACTTTCCAACATCAAGGCAATTGGTTTAATACCGGAAAAAGCGGTTTGCAAATCGGTGCTATTGTAAAATTTTAGGTGATTTATGAAATTGAAAAAAATTATATTGATAATACCGACTCTATTGACATTGCTTTTAATGTTTAATTCATGTCAAGACTCTTTAGGATTGGACGATAACGTTAGAAAAAATCTTTTGACTGCTGATACTGTTTCAAAGATTATTATTAGATATGATACTACTATCATTGAAAAATTGATTAAAGTGCCAGATTCTGTAAAAATTATCAGGGACACTATAATAAAGGTCAATCCACCTGAACAATTTAAACCTAAATATGTCAAATACAGTTTCTCTGAATTTACTGAGGACAAATCAGGATCTTCAAAAAGCAGCCAAGTGATCTGGTATAGCACACCAACTCGTGAAATGTGCTTAGTGGATACAAGCAATTATATACCATTTATTGATATGAATTTAGAATTATCTAATCCTTATAATCAATTTCAAAATAACCAGGTACTTCGCAAAGAGATTGTTCAAAGTATAAAGCTGAATGTTAAAAAACTAATTCCTTATGTTCAATATTTTCCATTAGATGGTAATTCAGCTTCTCAAAATTTTGTAGAAATTGTAACCAAAACTGATGATTACAAGTTTAATACATATAATGGCAAAGAGATTAACGCAAATTTTGTTATTATGGATTGGTTGTACAGACCTGGAATAATGCCCAAAAATACAATACTGTATTTCTCTACTGAAATTGCAAAAAATGATTATATATTGCATTTTGTTGGAACAATTGAAATTCTCTATTAGTAATTATTGAATATATTTCGTAATTTTGTAATCTTCTCTGATGAAGATGGATTGGATTAATACGAAATAGACAAAGGATGCAAAAACTGCGTCCTTTTGTTTTTTTAAATTCTTCTTTAGATTACAGTTGTCTCTCGGTTTGTTTTTCTTGTAAAAAAAATTTAAATTATAGTACATAAGAAGGTGAAATTTGAAAAATGACTATGAAGATTGATACTTATTTGACTGCACACTTGCCAGAAAGCGAGGATGTGTTTAATGATTCGATTGTTATTATGATTGATGTCTTGCGAGCAAGTTCAACCATTTGCTCTGCTTTGTTTCATGGTGCTAAAGAGATTATTTCGACTGAAGGATTGGATAAGGCAGTTAAAGTCTATAATAGTTTGAGCCGAGAAGTTAGATTTTTGGGTGGCGAAAGAGCTGGTATTAAACCTGATGGGTTTGATGCAGGCAATTCTCCAAGCGAATATTCAGAAGAGAAAGTTCATAACCGTTCTGTTATTATTACAACTACAAATGGTACAAGAATATTCCAGAGAGCTAAAATGGCTCAGTTTCGTCTTGTCGGAGCTTTTGTCAATCATTCTGCTATTATTGATTTTATTATGAAAAACATCCAAAGATCAGATTCTTCTCTTAGCAAAATCTGCTTTGTATGTGCAGGCAATAATGGAAACTTTTCTTTCGAAGACGCTCTTTGCGCAGGTGCTATGATTGATAGGTTAGTAAATAGACTTCCGATTTTCGAGCTGTCTGATAGCTCTGAAGCTGCTCGCAACTTATTTAATGTGCACAAAGATAATTTAATGGAGTTTATTCTGACTCGAGAACATGCCAGCCAACTAGCTAAACTTGGTTTTCAAGCTGATATCGAAGATTGTTTGACTTTCGACAAATATAATGTTGTTCCTTTAGTCAACGGCTCTAGTATAGTTAAAAGATAATTATTTTGCGGGGGGGAGAATGCAGGA
>JAUQWR010000137.1 GCA_030835065.1 Candidatus Kapaibacterium sp. | reverse complement strand
TGTAAATACCAATGGTGCATTACATACTAATGCTGCACTTACTGTAAGGTGCCATGTGTCTGAGATATCATTTCCGGTATATATGTAATGGTTTACTGTAAGGCCTTTCACTGCATCATAAACCATCTTTGTCAGTTTATGATTCTGAATGTCACTATCACTTCCACGTTCAGTATTTACATACAATGCTGTATGCTTATTTACTATGTTGTAGCCTATCGAAAATCCAAATCCACCAAATTTATTATGGAAATCTACCATTTCGTTGCTCAACTGCTCGATACCTGGAATTTTTAGTACTGCAAGCAATGGGCTTCCATTTAATTTCTCTGCAAGTTGTGTTACAGACCAATTCTGTTTTTTTAGCCTTACATGGAAACGATATTTTTCAGAATTACAAAAATCCACAGCATATGGATAATAAACAGTTTGTGTCAAAAATGGTGCTATTGATCCTGGGCCAGTACTTCCAAATATATAATAGCCTTTACCATTCTTTTGCAATCCACAACCACCCATAACAGAAACAGTCCTATCGGTTTCCAGCCATAATCCAATTCCAATTAAATCAAAGCAATAATCACATAGTTTGTTTTTTAAACTTTCATCGATTTCAGGAAGTTTAGAATTTTTTCCATCCGGAGGATTTACATCGGCTTGTTTTCTGGCAATGATTGTTATCTTATCTTCTGCAGTATAAAAATTATCTGTAAAATCTGTAAAACTACCTTGCCCTTTAAATGCACCAAATTCATCTCTTTTCATTGATACTTTGGCAATTTTTTGCATATCGCTGATTTCATCTAGTGGATTATGCTTTCCATCCTTTGGCTCATAAATATCCAAATACAAACTATCGGATGTAAATGTACCTGCCATCTTAAAATTATCATATTCGCCAGTTAGTTTGTTTGTGTATTCAAATAAAGATACATTTTCTAAACTTACCGGATGAGCTTCATCTGCAGAAGAATACACTCCTTTTACTGTATCTTGCTCATAAGATATTTTTTCAGGAATTAATACAAATTCCCACTTTCCATTAAAACTAGCAACCTTTACTTGTTCTGATTTTACAACTGTTTCATCT
>JAUQWR010000136.1 GCA_030835065.1 Candidatus Kapaibacterium sp. | reverse complement strand
ATTATGAATCCGATTCGGATTGTACTCCATGATTTATATTTATTTACATACAATAAATAAATATGAAAATTATATATATACATTTTTGATTAATAATTGTAAAAATAAGAATTGATAAATAAGTATGAGCAATTGCTAAAGTAACAACATAGTTATTCAAAAAATAAGTCTAAGAGACAAAATGGTCTTCGGAATGCCCAATATTGATTATTAATTCTTCTTCGATATAAACTAGGCTAGCGGATTCGATTTTTAAGCTAGCGCAATTCAAAAATTATTTTTCAAATTACCATAAAAAATCATTTGCTTAGTACAATAAATTCTAATATATTGTCAACGTATGTTTACAATCTTGATGGTACAGTGGAAAGAATTGAAGAATATGACCAAACAATAAAGAGAACTAAGACTGTCAGAGGATTTGAGTAGAGTGTTTTTATCTTAGTTTAAAGAAAATGAGATAAATACTTCGCATAACCAATTTATCAAGATTACAAGGAATGTTTGGTAAGATGTATCAATTTGGGAATATAATTATTTGGAGGAAAAAAATGAAAATATTAGTATTAATAATGATAGTATTATTCATGTATTCATGTAGTATGAGTGGCGATTATGAGGATTTACCAAATAATTGGATATATATAAGAGAATCAGGAACAGCTATATCAATAGATAAAAGGTCAAATGATAAATTATTTATTCCTTATACAGTAATTGAATATAAAAATAATAACGAATGGCTAATTGCATGTCAAGTTAATAATCCGAAGGCGTATGGTCCAATTCTTACTGATTCAATATATATTGCTATTGACAATCCTCGTGAATTAAATTTTTGGATAATAAATTTGCAAAAAGATATTATGTATGGTCCACTAAGTTTAAATGAATATCTAAAAAAAAGAATTGAATTAAAATTACCAAAAGGACTAAAACTTGAACTAAAACTGTAGATAAAAATATTGTCGATAATTTATTGATTCAATGAGATAAACTACCCAGTTTATCTCCTTATTTTAATTTCCAAAAAAATAAGTCCAATCAATAAAATGGTCTTCGAAATACCAAATATTGATTATTAATTCTTCCTCGATATAAAAACTAGGCTAGCTGATTCGTTTTTAAGCCAAAAAAAATATTTGTTCAAATTACCATAAAAAACCATTTGCTAAATACTTTAAAATCTAATATATTGTCAACGTTTGTTTACAATCTTGATGGTGCTGTGGAAAGAATTGAAGAATATGACCAAACTATAAACAGAACTAAGACTGTCAGAGGATTAGAGTAGAGTGTTGTTATCTAAGTTTAAAGAAAATGATATAAATACTTCGCATAACCAATTTATCAAGATTACGAGGAATGTTTTGCTAAGATGTATCAATATGAGAATATAATTATTTGGAGGAAAAAATGAAAATATTAGTATCAATAATGGTTGTATTATTCATGTATTCATGTAGTATGAGTGACGATGATGAGGATTTACCAAATAATTGGAAATATATAAGAGAATCAGGAACAGATATAACAATATTTAAAAGTTCAAATGATAAATTATTTATTCCTTATACAGTAATTGAATATAAGAATAATAACGAATGGCTAATTGCATGTCAAGTTAATAATCCATGGGCATACTATCCAATTCTTACTGATTCTATATATATTGCTATTGACAATCCTAGTGAATTAAAATTTTGGATAATAAATTTGCAAAAAGATATTATGTATGGTCCACTAAGTTTAAATGAATATCTAAAAAAGAGAATTGAATTAAAATTACCAAAAGGACTAAAACTTGAACTAAAACTGTAGATAACATATTGTTTAAAGGAGTTAACTTCCAAGTTTATCTCCTTATTTTAATTTCCAAAAACATCAACATAGTTATTTAAAAAATAAGTCCAATCAATAAAATGGTCTTCGAAATGTCAAATATTGATAATTAATTCTTCCTCTATATAAACAAGGCTACTTGATTCGTTTTTAAGCCAGCACAATTTAGTTTCATCATTAATAATGGAATAAATATTATCGTCAGCATATCCAAAAACGAGTAAAGTTTCTAATCCTTCACCTGGGAGATAAGTACCGGGTTTAAGTTCAGATTCATAATTAACCCATTCATAACCTTTACGGGCTAATTTTTGGATATAGACACCAACTTGTTTCAAGCTATGCTACTCTGTGTTAGAACTATTAAACTTCTCTATTTAAGTCAGTTTATCAGGTTTAGAGTTTTAATATTAGAATTTGAATCTAAGTAAGAAATAATAACTTTATAAATGAATAATAATTGTGAGATGTAATAATACATTTTTAGGTACTCTTCAAATGCCCATCCTATCAAATAAATTTTGCATTTTATTACTTTTAAATTTATTTTTGTAATTCGTTATTTGAAATATAAAGTTTGAAATGCGACAAAAAGAGGCAAAATAATTTTATATTGAATTATATAAGTCTTAACATCAAAATGTTATGAAATGCTATTTTTGAGCTGAAATAAGAATAGTATTTAAGATTTTGAGGTCAATTAGCCCGGATGGCGGAATTGGCAGACGCGCTACATTCAGGGTGTAGTCTCCGTACGGGGGTGCAGGTTCAAGTCCTGTTCCGGGCACAATATTCTTTGTTATTTTGGCACAAGGGATTAAAGAATCAATTGGCTGTATATATTTAGAAATCCGAAATATTTAATATTTTCTTTACTTAGTGCTACATTTCTGCACCTCTACCCGAAAAATGAAGAAAGGATCACAAAGTCCACGAAGTTATTACACAAAGGCCACAAAGTTATTAAGGGCAGAATCCAGTTGTAAATTCTTGACTTAGTGCAACTATGAGAAACTTAGTGCTACTATTTCTTACTTCTTTTACTTCATCTTCTTCGTTTTTAATTCAAGAAGGATCACAAAGGCCACGAAGTTATTACACAAAGGCCACAAAGTATTAAAAGGCAGAATCCAGTTGTAAATTCTTGACTTAGTGCAACTATGAGAAACTTAGTGCTACATTTCTGCACCTCTACCTGAAAAATGAAGAAAGGATCACAAAGGCCACAAAGTATTAAAAGGCAGAATCCAGCTGTATTTTCTTTACTTAGTGCAACTTTGTGCGATACTTTGTGTAACTTAGTGCAACTATTTCTTACTTCTTTTACTTCATCTTCTTCGTTTTTAATTCAAGAAGGATCACAAAGTCCACGAAGTTATTACACAAAGGCCACAAAGTATTAAAAGGCAGAATCCAGTTGTAAATTCTTGACTTAGTGCAACTTTGTGCGATACTATGAGAAACTTAGTGCAACTATTTCTTACTTCTTTTACTTCATCTTCTTCGTTTTTATTTCAAGAAGGATCACAAAGGCCACGAAGATTTAAGAATTCAATATACTTATCTTAATGAAATTGTAGAAAATAGTATTGTTTTTTTGAATAAAATGATGAGCAAAACTAGCATTATAATACCAAATTATGTAAAAAAAATGCTTGATCCATACAGAAGATCAAGCATCTTGAAAGATAAAATATATTTAAATAGGCTTATAAATAACCTTTGTTTACCAGATAGATAACAGCTTGTTTAAAAGCATCGACATCAAATGTAGTATTGGCATCATCAATCGATAAGTTATGATTTTCATCATCATATTCTGTATATACTTCTAAAGCCCTGTTATCTTTACGATCAAATTTGTCGTAAGGAAATTTTATTTTAGCACATTCAGTTCCATTCAAGAAACTTACTTTAAACACAGCTTTAGTATATTTATCATTGTCATTTTTTTCTTTTCCTTGTACGAATTTACCAATTAGCTTATCGCCTTGATAAATTTCACCATATCCCTGGTTGATTTTGATAGCTAAAGTCATTTCGCGTTTAACTTTTAAATTACCCGGATTGAATTTCTTAGGTCTGGGATTTTTCTTTACAAAATTACCAACATCAATAGGTCTTAATTCATTCGAATTCATAAGGTTGTTGTTGATTACATTTTCGCAAACTCCAATAGTAGAAAAAGCAAAATCCATATATCCTTTCATACCTTCGGAATTACCAAAGAAGCGGTATTCATGATGGGAAGTTGCCTTGCCATCACCACCAGAATATGGTACTACTTCGATGGCTTTATTGCCGGTCAAAGTATAGAAATTATAAAAAGGAGCAAAAGAAATTCCAGTTTCTTTTAGTATTGCATATGGTTCGCCTTTGTAATAAACAGTATCCAAACTTACTACACAATTGGAATTCAATTTTGATTGGCTGATAAATTGGGAGTGAGAAGAAGCATCTTTGTTAATTCTGCCAGAACCGCAAGATGCAATAAAAAATGCAGATACAAAAAATAAAATCGTAAATAGTTTCATACCCTTTCTCCAATTAAATAATTGACAAAATCAGAGAAACAGATGATACAGAAAAAAATTACTTATTTTTTATTTTTAAGCAGAAGTTTTTTTATAGATTCAATACTTTTCTTTTCTTCGTCCTGATAATGCTTGAGAATCAGGTCTGGAGTTTGAGTGCTAGGTTTGTTTGTAGTTTCGGGTTCGATTACCAAAGCAGGAGGCACAGTAACAGGCTCGACACGATCGAAGCCAGAGCTTAGATCGGTTTCTTCGCCAAGAACGGAAATATCTGCATACAATTGATCAATATCAATAGGCACACCTTTATAAATCATTTCGAGTTTTTCCTGACCAAAGACGTCGATTAATTTTTCATAAACCGTAGATCTGGTGAAAGGTTTAGAAATAAATCCGGCAATACCAGCTTTGACAGCCATGCCAAGATTTTCGACATCAGAAAGAGCGGAAACCATAACGACAGGGATGTTTTTTGTAATTTTAATACTTTTAAGGACTTTAAGAGTGAGGTGACCAGTAAGCTCAGGCATTAAAATATCAAGGACGATCATAGTAGGCACATGCTCAACAGCCAAACCAATACCTTCGAAACCGTTAGGAGCGAGGTAAGTTTTACGAAAGCCATAACTTTGCAAAGTTTTAGATAAAATTCTTTGCATCCAAATATCATCGTCAATAATAAGAGCCGAATAGTCACTCATTTTAAAAGATCCGTTATTTATTAGAATTGGATGAAGTGTGAATACTATGTTTTAGATTAACATTAACTTCATCATTAATTTTAACTTTAGCTTTAGCAATAGCGCTTTGCAAAGCGGAGAGCTCAGTGCGAGCAGCTTGTCTATTAAGCTCAATAATACGGTCGTGAACTTCTTTACGGTGAACTGCGATAGATTTAGGAGCTTCAATACCCAAACGCACAACACCGCGGTCGTAGCTCAAAACAGTAACCTTTACTGAATTTCCAATTGTAATTATTTCGCCTATCTTCCTTGATAACACCAGCATAAATCACGCAATTAAGTATTAGTATTCTTTGGAATAACGTGGTTGGTTGAGTACTTATCAGTAGTAAGTATCACTTGGTCTGCGGTAAGTTTATCAATATTAAAAATCACCGGAGCCTTCATATTGGCAGTCATATCCCCATTTTCATCTTCCAAAGTGATAACCACGAAAACAGCATTGGAATTGAGGTCGTAATCCTTTCCAGGGTCATAGTAAACATCAATATGCCAAGGGCTGAGGAGAGGAAAACCGATTTCCGGTTCGTCCAAAGAAATAAGCCATCTGAAAGGCAAAGTAGATTCTTCGCTAATCAAAACGTATTCATGCAAATCGTCGAAGCCGAGCATACCATTTTTGAAATAGAATATATGGTGGGGCTCCACTTCTAAATCGCCGAAGTGCAATGTCTTTATCACCCTTGTCTGAGTTTTTGTTTCGCTCATATTTTACTCTATTTTTAATCCCAACCTTTATTATCGGTCAAATTTTAATAAAATTGAATGCTCGTTTAAACAAATTTTCTTGCAAGTTAAAATAATTTTTCAATTTTAGCAATATAAATCTTTTCATTTCGAGCCGTTATTCTTATCGTCAGTATTAGCAATTTCGCTAATAGTAATTTCCACACGTCTATTTTGTGCTTTGCCCTGGTCTGTATTATTGGCAGTTATGGGCTTTTGAGCGCCGAAGCCTCTAATCACAAAGTTTTGCTCTTGCACACCATTTCTAATTAATCTATATCCAACATTCATTGCTCGTGCAACCGACAAGTGCCAATTAGATTCATACTGAAAGGTGCGTATTGGCTGCGAATCGGTATGCCCATCCACAAAAATCGCAAAATTTGTTCCTTTAAGTACTGATGCTATTGAATCCAATGCTGTATAAGCATCGTTTTGCAGCTCGGCTTTTGCCGATTGGAACAATAGCTTTTCAGGGAGTACTAAAGTAAGAGCGCCAGAAGACTGCCTTACACTCATCATTCCGGATTGTATGAATTTTGAAAGTGCAGTTTGAGTCTCTTGATTGACTTGAGAAAGAGTTTTATTGCCCGAAGGTATCAAAATTGGTTCGGGTACTCCTTGTTTTGAACCACTCAATACACCATCGCCTCCTTCCAAAACTTGGGCAGGCTTGCTTTTAAAGTATTGACTAAGCGCTTCGGAAAACTCTTTAAATTTATCTTTATCGACTTGAGAGCTGGCATAAAGAATTACAAATAAGCCTAGAAGCAGGGTAATCAAATCAGCATAAGTTACCAAATAGCGGTCTTTGCTGGTCGCATGCTCATCCTGAGGTGCCATTCCTCTGCTATATTTTTTGTTTCGTCCTGTCATATTAAGATGATATAATCAAATATTATACCATAAGTGTAAAATAATTTACACATTTATGACTATTGTGTCAGATATTTCGTGCAAAACTATTTACATTTTTTTTCAAAATTACGAAAATTATTTATTAGTCATTTAATGTTCATATGTTGATGCTCGATTTTTTTTGTTAGTCTTGCTAAATATTCTAGTGCCAGATTGTGCGAATCGATATAATAGGAAATAATGAATATTTTAAAAATTAAAAAAAATAGTTTTGGCACTCATATTGTAATATAAGAGTAAAATGGAGGACACGAAAATGAAAAAGAAGATAAAATTGATTGCAGCATTATTATTGATTGCAATATGGGCTGTAAGTTTGATAAGCGAAAGAGAGCCGGAGCATTCGAATAGAAAAAATTACAATTACAATAGTACACCATTATTTACAAATAATTTGTAGCGAAAAAGATTATATGCAAACTCCGTATATATATAAAATGGGTGGTCGGCAAGGCATTAATTCTCATAGAAAACCTGAGCAAAAGGTCACCCATTTGTTTAAAATAGTATAAAAAAACCCCGAGCGCAAGCCCGGGGTAGATTCATTATGAAGTCATTTCCATGGATAACCATGAAACAATTCCCTTATCCTAAGTGCTTTGACGATGCCAAAACTGGCTTATTGTATGAAAATTTGAAAAAAAGTAATTTTTTTTGAATTTTTCGGGAAGCACTATTGTAAATTTATATATATCAACACGTTTAATACAAAAAAAAATTGCAATTTGAAAAATTATTAACATTTCATTGAATAATTCCAAAAAAGCATTTGCATTTAATAATCAATTATTACTCAAATATTAATGGTTAGTAAAATTGCTTTATAATTCTGCTAACCTTTTTTTTGTATATGTGTAATTGTTTATATGTCTCAGAAATTGTGGACTTTTTGGTGAACTTTCTCAAAGATATTGAAAAATGGAATAGAGAAAGAAGAAAAAGAAAAAAACAAGCACTCACAATTAAGAAAAGTAAAATATTGGTAGATAATTTGTTTAAAGCATTTGAATCGTATGAAGGAGATATACCTATTCTTGTTATATCATATAACAATGGTGTGTATGTCGAGAATATGGTTAATCAATTAAATAATAAAGGAATAAAACCAATTGTAATCGATAATGCTTCAAATTCAATTGAAACAATACATACTTTAGAACGAATGAGTAACAGTGGTAAATGTTTTGTGGCTTTCTCTGATTATAACTTTGGACATTTAGTTGGTTTGATAAATCCAATATATGATATATTGCCTGAAGTATTTGCATATACTGATCCGGATTTGCAGTTGAATGAAAACCTAAAAGACAATTTTCTGGAAGAACTATATGAAATTGCTATTAAATATAGAATCTATAAAGTGGGTTTTGCTTTGAATATTAGTATAGAAAAAAGTATGATAAACCAGAAATATTATGTTAAAAGGGAGCACCCATTTAAATATTTCAATGAATTTAACGTGAAAGAATGGGAAGAGAGATTTTGGAAATATAGATTAAATGATGATAATTATGAATTATATTATGCTCCAATCGATACTACTTTTGCTTTATATGTAAAGTCTAATTATGATGGTGAATATCTAAATGCAATTAGAGTTGCAGGCGACTTTACAGCAGTGCATCTTCCT
>JAUQWR010000014.1 GCA_030835065.1 Candidatus Kapaibacterium sp. | reverse complement strand
AATTAAGGCTTATTATTATAATAGATGGGCTTCTAATTTTAATGACCTTCTATCAGATTTTATTACAAATAGATTCAGTACAGCAGGATTATTCAAAAAAGGGGCATTTAAATCTTCGAGCATTACTCTGCCCGATTATATTATTGAAGGTAGAATAGTAAGTATAGATGCATTTAACGCCGAAGATAAACCTGGAGAAAGCTGGGCAGAGCTTGTTATGAGCATGAATCTTCTCGAGAGATCGCCTGAGCAGGTTGGATTGAAACAAATATTTAATAAGACTTATTCTCAAAGAATAATGCGTTTGAATGCAAATGTTGAATCAATTCCTGAAGCATTGAGCAAAGCAGCTTCCATTATAAGCGACATGATAATGGTTGATATAATAAATTCGGTGAAAAAGTAAATTTTTAAAATTATGATACATTATCATTTCGAAGAAATTGATTCGACCAATGATGTAGCCAAAAGTCTGATCAAAAATGAAAAATTGATTGCTGTTACTGCAAATTATCAGACTAAAGGCAAAGGACGTAATTCTAATCGTTGGGTTGGAGATAAGTCTGCAAATCTTTATCTTTCCTTTGGTATTAAGCACGAATTGCAAGTAGATCTCAAAAGAATTATTGCATTCCAGGGTATGGGCTGTCTTGCAGTAAAGCAAGCGCTGAATATTGTTTGCAAAAATGATATATTCAGACTAAAATATCCTAATGACGTATATGCTAATCATTCAGGAAATTTCAAGAAAATATGTGGTGTATTGGTAGAACATGGTTTTATTGGTTCTGTCTGTGATTATTCAATTATTGGTATTGGATTGAACATAAACCAAACGGTTTTCCCGGATATTCCTAATATTAATCCTGTATCTTTGGCTATGCTGGGCTACGAAATTGAAATAAAAGAAATCACTGAAAAAGTGATTGAAGAATTTAAGTTCCTAAACAAATTAGATGATGATCAGCTTTTTGATGTCTGGGTGAAAGAACTGAATATTATCGGCAAGAAAATAAAAGTGCTTGGCGAAGATGTTGATTATACTGCTATCGAAATTTTTGAAGATGGAAGATTGAGACTAATTAGTGAAAAAACAGAAAGGATTATAGATAATGGAGACTCAGTCAGATATAGTCTCGAGTAAACATATTGCAGCTATAGATGTAGGCAATAGCCGAATAAAAATATTAGCTGATTGGAAAAAAATTGTAATCGGATATAAAGATAGTCATTCTAAAGCAATTACTCAAGTAGTAAAAATTGCCGGAGGCTATAAAAATATTATAATAAGCTCAGTAAATGAATCAATATCAAAACCGATAATTTCCATATTTAGAGAAGTTGGTATTAATATAGTATCGACAAATGAAATATTGGATGAAATTGGAATAATTGATTTCTCAAAAGTTCAAGGTATGGGCTCGGATAGGAAGCTTGGTCTGGTCGGAGCATTGCAAAAGGATATGCTACCTTTGATTACAATCGATTGTGGTACAGCAATAACAGTAAATTTATTGGATTCCAAAAAAGTATGTCTTGGAGGAGTGATAATCCCCGGATTATATACTCAAGCAAGAGCATTAAATTATTATACAGAAAAGCTTCCCGAAATCAAACCACATCCAACTTTTCAAAGTTCAGGACTTAATACAGAGGATGCCATAAATGCCGGATTATTTCAAAGTGTGGCAGGAGCAGTCAATTATATATTAAAAAATATGATAAGAGAGCATTTCCCCACCGAGATACCAACGATATTTCTCACAGGAGGATATTCAGATTGCATAAAGAGCAGATTGGAATTTTCGGACGGACTAAATCCGGAAATCATACATGACAAAGAATTAATATTGCATGGCATGATGGCATTAGGAGAAAGAGTATTTCCACAATAAACATCTAAATAAATAAAAAAACAATAAATTAAGAAAAATTTCGTATTTTTGAGCCCATTTGAGTTTACAAAATGGAATAAATAGTGTTGAAAACTTTTTGAATTATCTAAATTGTTAAAACAAAAAAGTTTATAATAGCTGTTGAAAAAAAGTAAAAAAGTCGGGAAAGAGTGAAAAAAATCACGTAAGTCTCGAATTTTTTTAAATTTTTTAAGAAAAAGGCAAAAATAATTTGGATAATAAAAATTGTTTAGCTAATTTTGTAAGCTCTATAACAAATAAATAGAAATAATTTATATATTAATGGAGAAGTTGAGTGCCAACTATTAGCCAATTAATTAGAAAAGGTCGAAAGAAGATAGTAGAAAAGAGCAAGTCGCCGGCATTAGACTCATGCCCGCAAAGAAGAGGCGTATGCACACGTGTTTATACAACAACACCAAAGAAGCCTAATTCAGCTTTGCGTAAAGTGGCTCGCGTTAGATTGACATCCGGGTTTGAAGTAACAGCATATATCCCGGGCGAAGGCCATAACCTGCAAGAGCACTCAATCGTTTACGTACGTGGCGGTAGAGTAAAAGATTTGCCGGGTGTTCGCTATCACATCGTTCGCGGCACTGCCGATACCCAAGGTGTAGACGGTAGAAAGCAGGGTAGATCGAAATATGGCGCAAAGAGACCAAAAGCCGGTAAGGCAGCTCCAGGCGCTAAGAAATAATTTTATTAAAAATGCTTTGTAATTATAGCTAAAGAATAACATGAGAAAAAGAAGAGCAGAAAAAAGGCCATTGTTGCCAGATCCAAAATACAATGATATGATTGTATCCAGATTTGTTAATAACGTTATGTTAGATGGCAAGAAGAATACAGCAAGAAGACTTGTTTACGATGCTTTTGATATAATTGCTGAAAAAGCTAAGCAAGAACCATTGGAAGTATTCCGCAAAGCGATTCAAAATGTTGCTCCGCTCTTGGAAGTACGTTCACGTAGAGTGGGCGGTGCTACTTACCAAGTTCCGGTTGATGTCCGCGAAGAAAGACGCATTGCTCTCGCTATCCGCTGGATCAAAACATATGCTAAAGCCCGTAGAGATAATACTATGGCCGGCAAAATCGCTGCCGAACTTATGGCCGCTTCGAAGGGTGAAGGTTCATCCGTTAAAAAACGTGAAGATACACATAGAATGGCCGAAGCTAATAAAGCTTTCGCTCATTTTAAATGGTAATATGAAAATTTTAAACGTTCTTTGTAAATTTATAAGCCTGAATGTAGAGTTATGCCGATAACCAGCGATAAATCAAAACTTCGTAATATCGGTATCATGGCACACATTGATGCAGGGAAAACTACTACTACCGAGAGAATTTTGTTCTACTCCGGTTACCTGCACAAACTCGGTGAAGTGGACGAAGGCACTGCCTTTATGGACTTCATGGAGCAGGAAAAAGAAAGAGGCATTACTATAATGTCGGCTTGTACACCTGTGACCTGGAATGAATATACTATTAATATTATAGATACTCCCGGTCATGTGGACTTTACTGCCGAGGTTCAGAGATCTCTTCGCGTCCTCGATGGCGCGGTTGCAGTTTTCTGTGCTGTAGGTGGAGTCGAGCCTCAATCCGAAACTGTTTGGCATCAAGCTGATCAATACTCTGTTCCGCGTATAGCATTCGTTAATAAAATGGATCGTACAGGAGCAAATTTTTATAGAGTGTTGGATATGATGCGCGAACGTCTTGGTGCTAATCCTGTACCTATCGAAATACCAATTGGTGCTGAAGATACCTTTGAAGGCGTGATTGACTTGATGTCTATGAAAGCTATATTCTTTGACTTCGACTCGCATGGGTCTGTCTTTAGCGAAGGTGATATACCCGATGCTTTGAAAGATTTAGCTGAAGAATATAGATCGAAATTAATTGAATCCGCCGCCGAACTTGATGACGACTTGCTGGCAAAATATTTAAATGGCGAAGAACT
>JAUQWR010000135.1 GCA_030835065.1 Candidatus Kapaibacterium sp. | reverse complement strand
TTGTTGAATAATTATAACTCTTTATAATTATTATATTTCAAAATTAATTCATTTAATAATGGAATTAATAATATATAAGGTTGGTTTTACGCGTTTTTATTTTTTTGGAGTTTTTTATGGTTACTATTTATGTTGGAAACTTACAGTTCCAAACATCAGAAGAGGATCTATCCAGCCTCTTTAGCCAATATGGTTCAGTTCACAATGTTAAAATTATTAAAGACCGCGAAACAAATCGCCCTAGAGGATTCGGTTTTGTTGATATGGAAGATGCAGAAGCACAATCAGCAATCGAAGCTTTGAACGGTGTAGAGTTCGGCGGAAGATCACTAAAAGTTAATGAGGCTAAAGACAGAAGAAGCGATAGACCTATGAATTCAAACGGGCCGCGTAGATTCAACAATAGAAGAAGTTTCTAATTCATATCTTTTGATTGAAATCTTGATTTTAGCATAAATTGGTTTTACTGATTTAGAATAAGGGCAAACTCAAATTATTTTGTGGTTTGCCCTTTTTGTTTTATTTTAGTAAGCTATTTATTTGGTTTTTATTAATATTAATAAAATTTAATTGAATTTCATCGCTTAATATTGCGATTCGAATTCGACCAAAACTAAAAAATCTTATAAACTTTAAGGAGTTTTGAATGTCGTTATTAGACAGAGTCAAAGACTTTTTTTCACGCAAATCAACTGTAACTGAAGGCGGAGGCCAGCAGGCTATTCAAAAACAAGTTGCTATGGGCAAATTGACTGCTCGTCAAAGAATCGAAACATTACTAGATTCTGGCACTTTCCATGAATATGATTTATTTGTTGAGCATAAAGCTGAAGACTTTGGAATGGATAAAAAATTCCTTCCTGGTGATGGCGTTATTACTGGTACTGGTAATATACTAGGCTTTCCAATTTGTATTTATGCTCAAGATTTTACTGTAGCCGGCGGTTCGCTTGGATTGGCTCATGCTCGTAAAATCACTAAAATGATGGATCACGCTTTGCAGTTGGGTTTACCTCTTATCGGTATTAACGATTCCGGTGGTGCTCGTATTCAAGAAGGTGTGAATTCTTTGGCAGGATACGGCGAAATCTTCTTTAGAAACACCAGAGCTAGTGGTGTGATTCCTCAAATTTCTGTTATTTTGGGTCCTTGCGCAGGCGGTGCTGTTTATTCTCCTGCTCTTACTGATTTCGTTTTTGTTGTTGATAAAATTTCTAAAATGTTTATCACAGGACCTGAAGTAATTAAAACTGTTCTTGGCGAAGAAATTTCGATGGAAGACTTGGGCGGTGCAAAAGTTCATGCCGAAGTTACTGGTAATGCTCATTTCTATGCTCAAAGCGAGCAAGAATGTTTTGAACAAATCAAGCGCCTTGTTTCTTTCATTCCTTGGAATAATAGAAAAAAAGCTGATAGATTTGCACCAAAACAACCTAACTTTGCAAAATCTCCTGCTGAAATTTTACCGAAAGAACCTAACCAACCTTATGATATCAGAAATGTTATCAAATCTTTGGTCGATGATTCAGATTTCTTCGAAGTTCAAGAGCATTGGGCTAGAAATATTGTAATTGGTTTTGCTAGAATCAATGGTGATACAATCGGCGTTGTGGGCAACCAACCTTTGGTTATGGCTGGTGTATTAGATGTGGATTCTTCTAATAAAGCTGCAAGATTTATTAGATTCTGCGATTCCTTCAATATTCCATTATTGACTTTAGTTGATTTACCCGGATATTTGCCTGGTGTAGATCAAGAGCATGCTGGCGTGATCCGTCACGGCGCTAAAGTACTTTATGCTTATTCTGAAGCTACTGTGCTCAAAATGACTGTTATTTTGCGTAAAGCTTATGGTGGCGGTTACATTGCTATGTGTTCGCGACATCTTGGTGCCGATTTTGTATTTGCTTGGCCCACTGCCGAAATAGCTGTTATGGGTCCTGAAGGTGCTGCTAATATCATTTTCAAAAAAGAAATTGATACTGCTTCCGATCCTGATGCTATGCGCAAAATTAAAGTTCAAGAATATACAGAAAAATTTGCTAATCCTTATAAAGCTGCTGCTGCAGGTTATATCGATGCTGTTATTAGTCCTGAAGAAACTCGCGACTATTTGATTCATGCTATGCATATTTCTCAGAATAAAGTGGACAATCCACCTACTAAAAAACATGGTAATCCACCATTCTAAGGAGTCTTATGAGCGACAATAATAAAATTGGAAAATTAGTCATTGATGATACTGTTTATGAAACAGAATTGTCTGATAAATTTTTGAAAAGAAAAGCTTGGCAAAAAGCTGATCCTAAAAAAATTACTGCCTTTATTCCCGGTAATATCCGTGAAATTTTTGTTAAAGAAGGCGATAGAGTAAAACAAGGTCAAAATATGTTGATTCTCGAAGCTATGAAAATGCGTAATGATATGAAAGCACCTCTTGATGGTACTGTTCGCAAAATTCATGTGATTTCGAACCAACAGGTTCCTAAGCATACTCTTCTTATCGAATTAGATTAATCGATTAGAATTTAAAATTTTTAAGCCTCATATTTTTCAAATGTGAGGCTTTTTAAATATTTATTAAGTATTTAAGTTTATATATTATAAACAATTAATTTGTTTTCTCGATTCTAATTCTTAATTTGAACTGGGTTAAGACTAAAATAAACTAATAATTGATGTGGTAAATATGAAAAGACTAATTCTTATCATATTGATTCTTATTCTTTCTTCTGTTGTATTGAATATTGGATCGCAGGATACTGTGAAAGTTCAAGGATTGAATTTAATTGACAAATAATTATTTCTTTCTTCTGAAGTTTTGCATTTGTGGTTTGACTTCTATCAGCCATTGTTCCTTATTGGTAAGAAGATAATTTTTTGCATCTTCGTATGTATTTGGGATTATTCCGTCGAGTATAGCTTCTTCAATATTAGATTTAATTACTCCAACAGCTTTTGATGGTGTAAGACCACAAATCTCCATAATCTCTTCGCCACGTACAGGAGATTGAAATTCTCTTAATTTATCTTTTTCCTGTACTTCAATTACTTTTTGCAATACATTTTCGTAGTTATTATAGTATTGATGCGATAAATTTGGATTTTTTGTAGTAATATCTGCTTTGCATAGAGTAAACAAGTCTTCGAGTGCTTCGCCGGCATTTACTGCCAAACGTCTTACAGCCGAATCTGTTACACCTTCATCAACTAACTGCATTGGTCTTTGGTGAAGTCTAATCAATTTCTGAACATAGGGAAGTGGTTCGAGTGGTAGTTTCAACCTTCTAAATATTTTTTCCATCATTCTGGCACCAAGCTCTTCGTGCCCCCAGAATGTCCATCCTGAAGTTTCACTAAAATTTTTGGTGCGTGGTTTTGCAATATCATGAACTAAAGCAGCAAATCTAAGCCATAATTTGTCGGTCATTAAGCAAATATTATCGAGCACTGTAAGTGAATGATAAAATACATCTTTATGGCTAAAAACTTTTTCTTCTTTAGTTACAGTATCTATGCCAGCCATTTGATATAGTTCAGGAAAAATTAGTTTCAATAAACCTGTACTGAATAGAATTTTAAAGCCAACACTTGGTTTGTTTGATGATATAATCTTTAATAATTCATCAGAAATTCTTTCTTGAGAAATTATTTTTATTCTATCGGCTATAGGTTTTATAGATTCGAATGTGGCAGGATCTAATTCAAAATTTAATTGTGCAGCAAATCTGGCAGCCCTCATCATTCTAAGTGGATCTTCGCTAAATGTGATTGTAGGATCTAATGGTGTCTTTAAAATTTTATCATGAAGAGCAGACATACCATCAAATAAATCAATCAATTCGCCAATATTTTCTTTATTGAGCGATACAGCCAGGGCATTGACAGTAAAATCTCTTCTTCTTAGATCATCTTCGAGTGTGCCTTCTGTAACAATTGGTTTACGCGAATTTTCTTCATAGATTTCTTTGCGAGTACCTACAAATTCTAATTGATAATCGCCAACAGGAACCATAGCTGTTCTAAATCTTTCAAATATAATAGCTTTAGATTTAAATTCTTTAGCCACTATTTCTGCAAATTCTAATGCATCACCAACCACAGTGCAATCAATATCTTTGCGTTCACGATTAAGATAATAATCTCTAACAAAACCACCAACAGCATATAATTGTACATTATGCTTTTTAGCAATTTTTGATAATTTTAACACAACATCATCTGTTATAGGAATAAACTTTTTCATATAATATCTTAATCATTTATTAAAAAAAGAAGAATCTTAATATAATATTAAGATTCTTCTATGAAAGAAAAATGCACTATGCTTCGTAAACTGAAATGTCTTTTAATTGGCGAACATGAATTGCACCATTATCTCTGCGTTTGACAGCAGTAAGAGCAGATGCATAAATTTCTTTCCAAGTAAGACCAAAATATCCAAGAAGTTCTTCAGGTTCGCCACTTGTGCCAAATGTATCTTTGACACCGACGAATTCCATTGGAACAGGGTAGTTTTTGACAACAACTTCTGCAACAGCTGAGCCTAAGCCGCCATGTACTTGATGTTCTTCGGCAGTTACGATAGCGCCGCAATCTCTTGCAGCATCAACAATTGTATTAACATCGATAGGCTTAATGCTGTGGCAATCAATTACACGAGCAGAAATGCCATGACGTTTTTCGAGTTCTTCGGCAGCTAAAAGTGCTTCCCAGACCATTAGACCTGCTGCAATAATAGCAATATCCTTACCTTCTCTATAAATATTAGCTTTACCGATTTCGAAAGGAGTATCTTCGGTAGTAAACATAGGAACAGCAGGACGTCCAAATCTAATATAGGCTGGACCATTCATTTCGCCAACAGCAATTGTAGCTTTTTTTGCTTGAGTGAAATCGCAAGGCACAATCAAAGTCATATTTGGCAAAGCTCTCAAAAAGGATACTTCTTCGAGCGATTGATGAGTTGCTCCATCAGGACCGACAGTTATGCCTGAGTGGCCTCCGCCAATTTTTACATTTATATTATTATAACAAACAGATATTCTGGTTTGATCTGCATTACGGAATGCAGCAAAAGCACTATATGAGGAGAAAAATGCAATTTTACCTGAAAGAGCTAATCCGGCAGCAATAGTTGTAGCATTTTGTTCAGCTATACCTATTGAAAAAAATCTATCCGGAAATTTTTCTTGGAACAATGAAGTCATAACAGAGCCAGTGATATCACCACCTAAAACGACTACATTATCGTGTTTTTCACCTAAAGCAACCAACCCTTCGCCAAATCCGTGGCGAGTTGGTTTTTTTCCAAGTAATTCGAATTTTTTCATTTTTATACTTTATTATAAATTTTTCAAAATTTTATCTATATCAATAAGTTTTAAATGAGATTCCAATGGTAAATATGAATCTTTAACATTTCTACCATCAATTTTTACTATAATTCTATTATTAAAAAGCACAGAAACA
>JAUQWR010000134.1 GCA_030835065.1 Candidatus Kapaibacterium sp. | reverse complement strand
TCCTTGGATATTATATTGAAATATACATAAATATAAAAATAGTTCAAAGCTAAAAATTATATAAACAAAAAATCCGCCTAATATTAAGCGGATTTTCATTTTAAATTTAGATTAGATTACTTTATTAAGCTTATTTTCTTTACTATTCTGCCCCATTCTGTCTTTAGTGTTATCAAATATATTCCGCTTGCAATTTCATTTGTCTGAATAGTAGAGCTTATTTCAAGTTTATCAGTATTAGAATAACTCATTATGTTGATTAATGAACCATTTATATCTCTAAGCTCTAATTCTACATCTCCCTTTTCTTCAGTGTAGAAGCTATATTTTATATCTCCGGTATTAACAGAGCTTACGTTCAACTCTGTAAGCTTAATTAACTTAATACCTCTTATATTTTCTCCGCATATTGCATAAGTAGAAATGCGTCCATCAGTTTTTCTAAGTTTAATAAACTTATTTGAAGATTCTATATCAATTAATTCAATAGGGCTTGTTTTGTTTACATCTAGAAAAGTCTTGCCAATTAATGTTCCCATATTTATATTGATTAAACCGTTTATTTTAAGGCTGTCTTCAAAGCTTGTAGTTCCTAATTGAATGTCATTAGTAAAGTTATTGAAGTTTTCGGCATTCTCAACTCCATATAAAAATTGATTATATTTGAACTTACCTTTGATCAAAGTATTTGCAAATACAGTTTTTATTTTATCATATTTAGCAAAAAGGCTTATTCGAGCATTATCATCTCCAACAATTGTAGTCAATGTATCGACAGACAAATCAGCGTAAAGATAAGCAGAACCTTTCAATGGAATTTTATAAGTCTGAAGACATGGCTTATTAATACTTAGGAAGAGAAAATCATTAGTAAAACCAATATTATCAGGCTTGAATTTGATTTTTAAAATTGTGTTTTGAGTTGGTTTTAATGTAATTGGCAAATTATCAGTTACAATCTCAAATTGAGAATTTGAATTGATTTGGTCAATTACTAAATCATTATTTTGGTCATTTGTAATTACAAATTCTTTTTCTGTACTATTGCCAAGCTCAATCTCATCAAATACAATTTCATTCTCGTCAATATTTGGTAAAGAAGCGTATTTGATTTCGATTGAAGCGTTACCAGAACATGAATTTTCATTTGTAATCGTAACTGAATAATTGCCTGCATTTTTGACAATAATCTCAGGTGTAGTTTCGCCGTTACTCCATTTATATGAATATTTGGCATTCAATGGTTCAGCTCTTAAAATTGTGGAATCTCCATTGCATATAACTGTATTGCCGATTACTTTAATTGAAGCATTAATACTTCCATTATCTTTAATAATTATTGAATCAATCGAGCTACAACCATAATTATTTGTTACAGTCAAATAATATTTACCAGGCTGATCGACTGTTATCATTGTATCAGTTTGATTGGAATGCTTCCACTTGTAAGTATAAAGTTTATCAATATTTTTTGCTTTCAATTGTATCGATTGACCAGCACAAATACTAGAATCGCTAGCAATAATTGAAGCTATAGGAGCTATTGATTCATTTATTTTCATTGTATCTAAAGCAAAGCATCCTGTAGGAAGCTTGACATTCAAAATATAAGTGCCACCTTCATAAATAGTAATCGATGGTGTAGTTGCACCTGTATTCCATTCGTATGTATAATCGGATTGAGTGAATTTGCTCGATAGCTGCATTGGAGTGCCTCTGCATATTATTGTATCAGCAGCAACAATCTCGGCATTAGGCTTATCGCCAGGATAAATTTGTATTGAATCAATTGTAGAGCAACCAGCATTATTTGTGACAATGACTTTATATTTTCCGGGTTCGCCAATTCTTAGGAAATTAAGTTTCGATCCGTCAGACCATCTAATGTTGTCTTTAGCATTCCAACCTTCAACTTCTAATTCGAGGAATCCACCTGGGCAAAGTTTATTACCTTTTTTCGAAATTATACTAATTTCTGGCTTAGAAGCAATTTTTACTTCAATAGTATCAGAATATACAGGTTTGCCATTATAGGTAGCCTTCACCCAATACTTACCGGC
>JAUQWR010000133.1 GCA_030835065.1 Candidatus Kapaibacterium sp. | reverse complement strand
TTATCAACAATAATATTATTAGTGATGATCAATTTGGATTCGAACATAAACAAAAGGGAATTGATGAACCTGCATGTAATGATAAATTATTACGCAAAGGTTTATTTAACAGAACCAATGGTGTTGTTGTTGCAGAATATAACTGGTGGGGTCATGCTAGTGGTCCATCGTTCTTCTGGATGTTGAATCCTGGCGAAGACGTTAAAGTATTGAAAGATTATAAAGGTCTAAGTTCTTTATACTTTGATGGTGGACTTGGTGCTTCAGTATCTCAAAATGTTGACTTCTCTCCATATTATTCAAATTCAGAAAAGACTACTACTGATTGGATTAAAGTAAATCAATACTATTGTGGTACTACAAATTCAACAGGACAAACAAGATCAACTAATTTGAGCTATTTCGATCATCTTGATAATGCAATGATGGCTGCTCAAAATGGTGATGTAATTGAAATTATTCCTGCTACTTCTGAATGTAATACTGGCGACTTAGGCTATTGCACAAGAAAGAGTGGTGCTACTCAAGTACCTCAAAAGAAAGGTGCATATCTACCATTTACTATTACTAAGAGTGTTTCAATCTTAGCAAATAGCAACTATATTATGGCTAACTCAACAAATCCTAATGATTTGATTGGCGATAATGAAGCACATGCTATGATTCGCGACGCAAACTTTGTAATTAATGCTACAGTCGGTGGTCAGCAATATGGTCAGATGGAAAATACAGGTAATATTTATGCTGTAAATAGCTGGTTCTTCGAAGATGGTATTTGTAACACAGAAATCACAGATCTTAATCAACTCGAAAATTCAGTATATGATGCTACAGATAATAATGAAGTAGGTGAATTTATATTTACCGGAATACTTGATATACCTGAAGGCGCAATTTACTGGTTAGAACCAACAATACATAATGGTTTGATTCAAAATGCTCCAATAAATCTATGGAACGATTTAGGCGAAGCTGATAAAGATGCTTATCAAACTGTAAATTACAAAATGCCATTATTCAACTTAGATGGACCAAACGAACGCCCAGGTGTTAAGTTTACACCAGTTCCAAATTGGCTAACTTCAAGATCCTCTGCAATTGCTTCTGATTTTGACGCAAGAATCACTTCCGAAGCTGCAGTAGCTACAGGTCAAGAAAAAGTTGTTTATGTAGTATTTGAACCAAATAACACTGGCTACAATTGGGAACAAATGATATTTGAAGCAGGTGGTCAGATTTCAGGATTTAACTTCTTTATTCAAAACAATTCTCTCGTAATTGGTGCTTGGAATAAAACAGAAAAAGTATATTTCAGCAAACCATTGATTGATTTGAACAATCCAGAAGATGCTATACCTGACAATGCTTACATAGCATATTTGAAATTCTTCCAGGCTAATGATGAAAATCCGGATACACAAGACCCATGGTATGTTACAGTTGGATGTAACGGATGGGAACAAGAAATTCCGATTCCATTCAAAGGCTTAATGAAAGACGACCCAACAAAATATACAGCTTCGATTGGTGTTGGTTGTGCTGCAAACGGTACAAAATTCCCAAGCTACAACTTCCACGCAAAAGACCACAAATACTTTGACGGAACAATTTCTAATGTACTTATCTATAACTCATTGTATCAGCATGACCAAGTATTATGCAAGCTTGATAATAGATATGCTATGAATATTGAACCTTGGGTATTGGGTTGCATGGAAGAAGAACCAATTGGAAGTCCAAAACAAGCAGAATGGAAAGTATATCGCGAAGTGGAAAATATTGCAGCTGATAATTCAATCGCAGCATATCCAAATCCAACAAGTAATATAAGTTCATTCGATTACAATGTTAATGATAATTCATATGTAGAAGTAGAAGTTCTCAATGAATTAGGCGAACAAGTAATGTCAATACACAAAGGTTTCATGAACAAAGGCTCTTATAATTTTGCAATCGATGGTACAAACTTAGCATCAGGTACTTACACAATCAAAGTATCGGCTAATGGCGATGTAACATTTGGCAAGCTTGTAATAGTCAAATAAAAATTCTAAATGCAGGGCGGATGTATCTAAATCTTACATCTTCCTTCTAAACCGGATACGACGCCCTGCAATAGGACTTATAACATGAAACATAATATCGGATACGGAAAAATAAAATAAATATTCGATTACGGGATTTCGGCAATGACGGCATCGACGAGGGTTTCTCTAAACTAAACATACGCGCACTTTGAAAAATCGAAAAATGGTTTCTTCTTAAAAAATTGAGTTAAACAAAGATCCGGCAGTTTTTGCTAGCTCAATTGGATAAACCACTCGAAATATATTCAACATTTCGAACGATGAAAATTGGAACCTGAATACTAATTACAATACAAGCACAGGCGTATTAAGGGGTAAGGACGCCATCCGAAAATAGAGGAAATAAATACGGATAAACAACCCTTTCGAGCCTAGGTTGGCTCAAAGTAAAATAAAATATTAAAAAAAATCTTTCAAATACTCTAAAGGAGAACTTAAAATGAAAAACGCTATGAAATTATTCGCTTTGTTGGCAGCTTTCTTATTCGCAGCTAACGTATTCGCTACTGATGAAACAAATTATGACGAAGCTTCTGGTATCGTTGTTGTTAAAGTTGAATATCAAACAATCGTAACTGCAGAAGATGCTACAAATGCAATCTGGATTGCTTCAGGTACTACAAAAACTATCTTGGCTGATGAACAAGGTACAGACGAAAGACCACTTTACAGTGTAAATTACCTTATCACAGGCGATATGGGCTTACAAGTTGACCTTACAACAGCAAGAACAATCACAAGAGACGATGCTCCATCAACAGACTTGACTGTTGCAGAAACTTGGGAATACAAAGATGCTGATGATGCATGGGTAGCTTTCTCAAATAATGCTGGTATCGATGACATGAAATTATTAGGTGGCGATTTTGGTGATAAATCTCCAACAGATACTACAGATCATTCACAATTGAAAGTAAGAGTTTATCCAACTTCAGTTGCTTGTGCAAACACAGTAACTCCTGGCGAATATACAATTACTTATACATTAACAGCAACTAACTCAGGTTATGAAGCTGGTTATGATACAGAATTAGTTACTATTGGTTCTGGCTATTAATAAAAAAGCTCATTAATAATCCGCCCCTCAAAGGGGCGGATTATTTAATAAGGATTAAAATATATGCGCGCATTACTTAGAATATTGATAATCTTGTTACTTTCGGTAATAAAACTGAATGCACAAATTCAAATTGTTCCTCCTGTAATTTTTATCGATCCGGTCTCAAAGTCGGCAATAGTTAGAGTAATTAATTCGGAGAGCAAGCCCAAGGAAATTAGTTTCCATTTGAAGTTTGGATATACAGATTCGGATTCATTAGCCAGACAAATAATGACTTATGATACAACAAAGACAGAATGGGCACTCAATAAGTTCATGAAAATATTTCCTAAAAAGTTGGTTCTTCCTCCAAATGGGGAGCAGACTATTAGGTTGTTAATTATGGATAAGCCTGAGTATCCAGAAGGTACATACTGGACTAGATTAGTCATCAGAATGGAAGGATCTCAAAAACAGTTAGATACATCAAATGTAAATAACAAATCAAAAATAAGTACAAAAATCAACACAGAATTGATAAATTCTGTGATATATCAAAAAGGAAAGGTAAATACCGGACTACAAGTAGGCGAAGTAACAACAAACGAAGACTCGGTATCGCGCAATATACTGATAAACTTTGAGCGTACAGGCAACAGTCCATTTATTGGCGTTGCAAAGTTGAAACTATTCAACGAAAAAGGTGATTTGGTGGGGGCAAAAAATGAATTATTACCTGTTTACTACAAATTTAAGAGAAAGTTTTCGCTTCCTAAGGCGAAAATCCTCCCCGGCAAATACAAAGGGGAGCTCGAATTCACTAATCAAAGGGATGTACCTTTTGATGCCGAGAAAAAAGTTGATTTTGAAAATTTCAAACATGAATTTGAAATCACTATTCCCTGATAAATAGTGATAGAAAAATTTCTAGGCCTCACCCCTGACCCTCTGCCTATCTAAAAATGAGGGTTAAGTCCCTCC
>JAUQWR010000132.1 GCA_030835065.1 Candidatus Kapaibacterium sp. | reverse complement strand
AATTACATCAAGATTTTTGAAGAAGTCTTGTTTAAGATTTTTTTCGAAGAAAGTTTCAAGCAAGAATGTGGTAGTAAGAATTACTGTAAGAGGTGTTCTATATTCATGACTTACCATAGCAATAAATTTTGTCTTTAATTTATTGATTTCTTTTTCGTGCTCTAAAGATTTAATAACATCATTTTGAGCTTGAATCAACTTTAATTCAGTCAATTTTCTAAAATTTATTTCGCTTTGTAATTCTTTATAAGCTTTGTCGAGTTTTTCGACCATCGAATTGAAAGAATTTACTAAAGCACCAATTTCGTCATTAGATTCATAATCAATTTTTTGAGAAAAATCGCTGGAAGCTACCAGTTTAAATGTATCATTAATCGTATTAAAATGCTTAACAAAATATTTAGAAATTAAGAATATTGCTAAAAAACCAACAATAAAAAATGACAGAGAAATAAGAGCAATACCTAGTCGGATTATTGTTATTTCGCGATTGACTGTTTCCAAGCTCAATCCGATATGCACTGCACCAATATTTTGACCATTATGTATAATATTTTTTCTGAACTGAATATTATTATCGTTTAGTTGAGTTTTAGTTGAATTTAGTTTTATGTATTCATAATAGTAATCATTGTTTTGAGTAAAACCAGATTTAAGTTTCCCTTCTTCGTCAGTAAAAAAAATATATTCAAGTTCAGTTACATCCTTTACAGAATTTATTGTTTCATTGAGAGCTTCGCTATCATCAAAAACTAGAGCAGGAATTGCAATTTTGGAAGTAATGTTAATAATACTCATGCCTTTTTCATAAACAGAATAAATCGCATAAGCTTCAGTTTTTTGAGGAAAGTAAAGATAAATAAATAATGAACCCAATGCCAAAAGTATTGCAAAGGGCAATATTAATTTATTCTTTATTGATTGATTTTTATATATAACTTTAATTTTGTTTATCATTACATCTATTCAATAACTTTCGCATAATTTAAGAAAATCGAACTGAAATTAGTACCTTCTTTTTTGGCATTCGAAAGATTGAGAATAATTTGAGGCTTACCACCTTGAAGGTCGAAACCTATAGAAACGCCATTTTTAATATAATCAGGGCAGGGTGTAATTGAAATAATTTGTTTTTGTCTTGTAATAGTAGTCAGTTCATTAACATTGATAGATTTTAATGGCAATATAAAAGCTACATCAATATGTTGAGAATTAATTATATCATTATACTCACCGATAGTTGAAATATCAGCAAAGATAAATTTTATAGATTTCTTTTGAATTTTGCTGTTTTTGAATTGTTGAATTACATTTTCAATATCCAATTTTAAATCATTGGATTGTCTGTTTTTCTTTTGATAGAATATAGCAATATTTACAAAATCGTGAGAGCGACCTGATAAATTCCTATCGAATTCCAGAGTTTTAACTAGTAATTTTATTTGTGTATCTGCAGGCAAAGGCACTTCTTGGGCAAAGCTTTCTGCTAAAAAAACAAATATAACTAATGCAATATATAGACATTTCTTCATCATTACAACCCAAATTCCAGTGTAAAATATATTGCTCGTGTTGCTTGTGGCACAGCCAATTGCTTGAATTCATTTCCAACTGGTAAGTAATATAGTCTATCCCAAAGATTTCTAACATTGATACCTAACGCTAGACTTGGAAGTTTAATTTCAGTACCAAATTTATCAATTAACTTATTAATATTAATCGAAGAATACATATGAGTAAGATTAAAATCAGAAGTTTTGTATCTTTTTTGAGTTGCATTATCTTCGAGAGTGAGTCTTGAAGTTTCGTAATAATTTTCGATACTTATTCTCCAAAAATCGAAAAACATTGCGCTAGCTTTTAGTTTTAATAAATGTTCCGGAGAATTTTCAAGTCTTTTTTTAGTTGATTCATCGACAGGATTTTGAAAAGAATATGCTAATTCACCGAAATAGCCGTCATCTCTTTTGTATTGAATCGAAGCCTGAATACCTTGATTAATTACTTTCACCATATTATAGAATTTAGTAGTTTTCATATTATTATCCATAGAAATCAGATCATGAAGCATATGATGATAATATGTGAGCTCAAGTCTAGTATTTTTATTTATATCATGAATAATAAGAAATTCATTCGAATACAATTTTTCGGGTTTTAATTTTGGGTTGGCTGCATGAATGCCAGTTTCCTCATAATATAATTCATAAATATTTGGTGCTCTGAATGAATGATTGAACATGTATTTGAAAGAAAAAGAATTCCATGGAGAATAAATTAATGAGAAACGAGGAGATAGGTTGTTTAAATCTATCAATTTAAAATAATCGTATCTCAAACCAGCACTTATTGCTAAGTTTTCAAATAATTGATAATCATCTTGAATGTAAGTAGAAAATCTATAAGATGGATAGTTTTTGTCGAAATATACTTCTTCACTATCCCATAATTTATAATTTGCATCAAATTCGTAAATATAATCAATACCAAAGGATAATCGATTATCTATACTTAAATCACTTATATGCCTAATTTCAAATCCCGCCCAAGTACCATCATTTTTATCTTCCTGAATTTGATCGTATTTATATTTACCAGTATATTTATATTTGTCAAAATATAATCTGGCTTGAGTTGTGTTCTGTATGTCGTGATCAAATTTATAAGATAATTCCGTGAAAAATCTAGAATCGGAAATTGGATTTTCAGAGTCAAATATTGAATTCCATGCACCTGAAGTAAATACTTGATTTCTTTTGCTGTAAGAAGCTAAAAGATTTAAATTTTCATATTCAACTTTCCCTGTCAAATTGATATAATCCTCTGGATCACTATGAGAATTTCTTTTGTAATTGAGCGAAGAATCTACAAATTTATCGAATCTATGCTTATTACCGTTATTTTCTCCATATCTCAATGATAAATTTAAATCGATTGAATTGATTTCCTGACCATAATTCAATGCTATATCTTTTGTTCCCCAAGATCCAATCTTAGTTTGTATGTTTAAACCATCAATAGATTTTCCCTTTTTGGGGATTATATTAATAACAGCAAACATCGCACCAGTGCCATACATAACTGATCCCGGACCTTGAATTACTTCAATCCTTTCGATTGAATTTATACTAAGTGGAAATTCATTATGAAGAAATGGCGTAGTATAAATATTATCATTAAGCACATGACCATCATAGAGAACAATAGCTTTTGAATTGTAACTTGCCAGATGATCTATACCTCTAATTCCGACAAAAGTATAGGAATGATCATCTCTAACAAAAAAACCATTCAAAGATGAGATAACGTCATATATGTCTGTATATCCCATATCTTTGATTTCATCAGAACTAATAATTAGTATTGGTGCAGGAGTTGAGAAAATATTCTGATCATATTTCGATACTGTACTCACATTCGAATTCAATAATGATTCGATATCTTCGCTATGCTGAGCAAAATCATTCGATTGTGAATAACATAAGAAATTAGAAGCAAATATTGTATTTACTACAAATATCAATTTAAACACTTTACTTAACATTTATTCACCCTATTATTACAATTTTATGGACGTGAAATTAATAGAAAATTGTTATTGTTGCTAAGTTTTTTTAGTAAATAATTTAAATTAATAATTAAATAATAATAAGTTTAATTTCAAAATTTATTTATTATTATTTCGTTATTAATTCATATTTTTTAATATAGAGGAAAACTAATGGGAATCGAAGTATTATACACCGCAGAAGCAAAAGCAAATGGTGGCCGCGAAGGTCATGTAAAATCTTCAGATGGCAAAATTGATATGAAAGTATCTATGCCAAAATCAATGGCTGGATCAGGCGACTCCGGATCCAATCCTGAACAATTATTTGCTGCTGGATACTCTGCTTGCTTTGATGGTGCTTTAAATCTTGTTGCTAGAATGCAAAGAAAAGATATTA
>JAUQWR010000131.1 GCA_030835065.1 Candidatus Kapaibacterium sp. | reverse complement strand
TATATGCCGGAAGATTATACATATCGACTCTACCAAACATAAAATCGACATCAGTCTGAAAATAATTATTATCAAACTTGCCGTCTGCTCTAAAATTATATTGCCTTGTAGAATCTGCTGCATTATCATAACTACTTGTATCCACCCATTCAGTACCATATTCGGCATAATAACCATCGCATCCCCAAGCACCAACATGACCCGGCCTATGACCATCAAAAGTTGTAAATCCTGAATATGGCACAGGCACTCTGCCTAACAAAAAAATGCCTTTATAATTGCTCTTATACTTCTGATATTCTTTATCAACTAATTTCTTAACAATTTGTACCTTTTCAAAATCAAATTCTTCTGCTCGTGGCACTAATGTTAAAATTAGTTTATATCCATCTCCAATTAAATCTTTGACTAATCTATCAATCTCAAATTTCAATGGCTCATAAATGGTAGAGTCAACTAATAATTGAAGCACTCCCCTATTCTCTATTAATGGTATATCGTAACCAGCACAAATAGAACCAAATTGAGAATGAGTTTTTAAATAGTTTTCGTAAGTAAATTCATAAATTTTCCCTTTTTCAATCGGAATTTCAAAATTATCCATATTTTGGTTATAATTCTGATAATACCTCAAGAACAAAGAAGAATCTAATAATTTACCATCTATAATATACTCTTGGGATTTCAAGTTTTTTTCCCAGCTAAGCTCGACTTTAGGAGAACTACTTGAATCAATATTTACATTCATTTGAAAAAAAACATCAATAGGGTCTTTGGGTTGAGACCTTAAAAGATTTATAAAAAGAAAAATAAAAAGAAACGAAGTTATAAATATCTTCATACTACTCCTTATTTTAAAAACCGCCTTCGCCAGAAGGCGGTTTTATTTGAAGTGGGAATTCCACTTTCTACTCAATAATACATAAAGGATACTATTAATAACACACAAAATATAAAAAAGTCTCAAAAAAATTATTTACAATTTTATTGATGGTTTCTTATTATTTTTGAGAAAAGAAAATCATTATAGGTGAATAAATGTTAGATCTATTTGGAAAACTTGGACGAAAGATAATCAATTTTTTTGCAGAATTTGGACAAATAATTCAATTAGCATTCTATACTCTAAAGTATTTTCCAAGAGCATTTAAAGATAGAAAATTAGTTTTTGAGCAGATGGCAATTATTGGAGCCGATTCTTTGCCTCTTGTAATACTTATTGGTGCATTTACAGGTGCCATCGCAGCACTTCAAGCAACCAGCCTTTTTGAAAAATTTAATCTTATTGCTATTGCAAGACCTTTTATTGGATCTTCGATCGCCACTGTTGTATTTCAAGAACTTACTCCAGTGCTCACTGCTCTTGTTATCGCGGGTCGAGTAGGTGGCTCAATGGCAGCCCAAATCGGCACAATGAACGTTACCGAACAAATTGATGCTCTAGAAATGATGGCTATTGATAAAAACAGATTCTTAAGCATGCCTCGCGCCCTGGCTACTCTTACTATGATGCCGGTGCTTGCTGTTTTTTCTAATGCTGTT
>JAUQWR010000130.1 GCA_030835065.1 Candidatus Kapaibacterium sp. | reverse complement strand
AAAAAAAAGTTTTTCAATTAGATTTTATTATAAAAATAGCAAAAAAATATTTATTTTGAATTATGGGTAAAACAAAAAACGACAAGTTAGAAGAAAAGAACCGCGAAGACATAGCTGCGGTCAATAGAATATTGCTCGATGGCGATAGCTCTGCATTCAAGTTTATTCAAAATAAATATCAGAAAATTATAGCAGCACTAATTCGCAGAATGATTAAAGACGAAGATGATGTCGATGATCTAACCCAAGAAACTTTTATCAAAACTTACAATGCATTGCATACCTTCCAGCAGAATTATACATTTTCTTCCTGGATATATCGTATCGCATCTAATACTTGTATCGATTATCTTCGCAAGAAACGTTTTCCTACAATTTCAATTAATCAACCTCTTGATAGCTCTGAAGACGATTATTTCTTCGAAATTGAAGATAATTCATATCTTCCGGATGATAAAATATTGAGCGAAGAAAAAATGAAAGTGTTGAATGATGCGATTAACAAATTGCCTGAAAATTATAGAGAAATAATAAAATTAAGACACGAAGAAGAATTGGATTACAACGAAATATCAATTAAAATGAACATTCCTCTCGGTACAGTAAAGGCTCATTTGTTTAGAGCTCGAAAAATTTTGATGATATCACTCAAAAAACACGCACATCTATTCAAAAACGATTAATCATTTATTATTGCTATCTTACCTAATTTGAAATCATCCCCATATTTTATTTCAAAAATATAAGTCCCACTATTTAGGTAGTTAGTATTTGGTTCCCACTCAAGTATTCTTGTATCGTTTTTAAGCTGTACTGGTAATGTTTCTTCAATAATTTTCATATAATCAATAGTATACAAAGTAAGTTCAATTTTTTTATTAAGCTCGACTCCTTCTGGTGCCGGGAAAAATATTTTTTTGTCTTTTGATTTTATGAAAGGATTAGGATAGCAATGTGCTATTTGCTTTCCGCTTGTACCTTCTCTTAAAAAATGAAATGAAAGTGGAAAAGCATAAGTTAAATTGGTATTATATTGATAATGCCAATTTGAATTTACAATTTGAGTGAATTCATTTTCTACATAATTTATTAATTTATAGTTGAATCTATCAAATTCTAAAAATTGAGCTTGTGCTTTATAATCGTTGGCATTTGTCAAAATCACATCAATTGTATCTGGCGAATTATAAAGATTATCGACAGAATTTATTATCCGCATTGTTTTTAGCTGATAAGGTAATAAATCAACCAGCTTATCTTCAAATGGATTAGTAGTAAATTTAAAGTTAGTAAAACTAAGATTTTTTAATTCATCTGCATAAAGAATAGTATTTGTGCCACTAGTAAAAGTACCTGTAAAATACAGTTGTGGAATAAATCCATTCCAAGTATCTTTCAGACTAGAATTGACTTCTTTAAGTGCACTATCGAGTGCTTTATAGCCCGACAAACCTATTCCAACTAATTCCCACCATCTTAAAATTGGTTTAACACCATATTTTGAGTCGATATAATGGAAAAATACACCATAACGATAACCATTGATAGCTTCACCATCTCCAAAAGGATAGGAGGCTGGATTCAGAAGTAATCTATTAACATATTGAGTAAAGTCGCGAGATTCGGGAAATAACTTATTTTCGAAAAATACGCTCACAGCTTCTGCTAAGCAATCTGCCTTAGGGAAAGGATGACCGTAATAAAACTGAATTGCATGATGAAATTCATGAGCTAAAGTAATTTTCAAGCCCATGAATCCTGTTTCTTTGTAAGTTTTTACTTTAGTTCCATCATCAAGAATTGTGTAATCATCAGGAGAATAATCATTATCGATGGATATAGTAGAAGTGTATCTTTCGAATCCAATTTTTGGTTTAATTTCAACATCATTATCAGTCAAGCCATATACAGTCATTCCTTTTTTGCCTATACCCAGCTCGACAACATAAATATCATATTTATCATCACCGCCCTTAGCGCTATCAGAAAGAGAAATCTTAAAACCAAATTCGTCACATTCTTTAGAATAGACATAATCAGCATAATAAGCCACAGAATCAATATAATCAGGTATTTTATTGTGGTTCAAGTCAATTTTTGAAACTGCGTTACCACCTAAGGTATCGTAGTGAACAAGAAATTTTCCGGATTTACTAGGATAATGGCATTGAAGGTTAGGCCTAAAATAAAAAACGTCAAGATTATTGAATTTATTCAGGATCTTAATTTTTTCTTGTTTACTAAGAAAGGTAGCACATTTATTCAACTCTTCGTCGGGATTAATATCAGCAAAGGAATGAAAAGTACTCAAAACAAATAGCAAAAGAGCAAAAGTGATTTTGCGTTTCATAATTAGCTCAAATAATTAATATAAATCTATTGAACAATAATATTTAAGAAGTCAGTAGATTTCTTAAAATCCTGCTCTAATTCGAAAGTAAAGACCTCGACATCAAGATTTCTCAGTTCGGGCAATTGATCGGTCAAAACAGCCCAAGCATCAGTTTCTTCAAGTTTAAGAGTCTTAATGCCTTCATAAAAACCGGCACCCCAAATTTCAGTAAGCATATCAGCTACTCTCACAGCAGCAACAATTTCTTTATGTACTGTTGTTTCAGAAGGTTTGGTGTGGTAAGCAATAATTGTAGTCAGTTCGTTTGGTAATTTCCATAATTTAGAAATTTCGGCACCAACTTGGCAATGATTAACGCCATAAACATCAAATTCAGCCTCGACATCAGTAGCGCCTTTCTCGACTTTAGCAACAACCTGACCATATTTAGGAGTATCGTACTGAATCATGGCTAATTTACCAATATCATGA
>JAUQWR010000129.1 GCA_030835065.1 Candidatus Kapaibacterium sp. | reverse complement strand
ACAAAATTTATGGCTATAAGTATAATTCTTCGACTGTCAATCCTCAAATAATTCCTTTGGGAATTACTACTAATAATAATGTTGAATTACAAAATTTGGAATATGGGTATTTTTATAAAATATTTGTTGTATCTGTAGATAATGGAAACGAAAGTGTGCTTTCTGAACCTATTGATGTATTTATAAATCAGCAAATAAAACCGATAAAAGCCGAACAAATGAATTCAAAATCGATTAATATTACTTGTTCGGGCGAAATTGCAAGTATAATAAGATTGTCTGATATTGAAGTAAAAAATAAAGATAAAAATGAAATTGTAAGTCCTGAAATTATTCTATCTAATAATCCAAAATCATTTGTTGTTAGTTTTAAAAACAAATTAGAAAATGCAGATTATCAAATATATTTTAAATCTTTTAGAGATAAATATAATAATTTTACAAAAGATACTACACTCGACTTAAGAATAAATGAAGACAATATAGACGAAATATATTTGAAGAGTTTAAAAGTAAGCTCATCTACTTTGCTTCATCTTGAATTTTCAGAACCAGTAGACACCAGTGCCAACATAATAGAGAATTATGAATTGTATCCATTTGGTGAAATCACATCAGTATCTGTTGTGCCTACACAAGAAAACAAAGTAGATATTAGTTTAAGTTACACTAATGGTATAAATGGACGAGGGTATACTTATTCTTTAACTGCAAAAAACATTAAAGGAGTATCCGGCAAGCCAATTACTAAAGGTGCAGGCAATACTTTGAGCTTTGTAATATCAGAAAACAGTCTTGAAAAAGCTTATGTTTATCCAAATCCAATAAGTCTTGAAAAACATAAAGATGCATATATTGCAAATCTTAGTGCTAAAGTAAATGTTCTTATCATGACTAATGATGGTATAGAATTGAGAGAGTTGGCAGAGAGTGATGGAAACGGTGGAGTCAGATGGGATTTGCTAGATAAAGATGGGAACAAACTAAAAAACGGAGTTTATTTGATAAAGCTCAAAGATAAAGAAACAAATGATGAAAAACTTATAAAATTTATGATAGTGCCATAGATATGAAAAGAAGAAGTTTTTTGGCTGCCGGCAGTTTAGCCGGTGTGGGACTAGCAATAAATAAAGCAAATGTCTTTGGACAAAGAATGGAGCTGATCCCAGAAAAAATTAAAGCAAAAAAGCTCAAGCCTGGCGATTTAGTAGCTGTAATTTCGCCAGCAACTGCTGTTAGCGATACTGATGATATAGCAAAAGCAATTGAGATATTGGAATACTTACAGCTAAAGCCAAAATTATCTAAGACCTTATTAAAGGGAAGTGGATACAAAAGCCGATCGGTGCAAGAAAGATTAGATGACTTGCACCAAGCATTTGCCGATGAGTCTATAAAGGCTGTGATGCCAATAAGAGGAGGTTATGGTTCTGCTCAATTATTAGATAAAATCAATTATGATCTAATAAAGAAAAATCCAAAGGTTTTTGTGGGTTATAGTGATATTACAGCGATGCATATTGCTATATACCAAAATACAGGATTAGTAACTTTTCACGGTCCGGTTCTATTATCTCAGTTCAATTCATACACGATGGATATATACAAAAAAGCACTTTTTGGAACTGAATCTATTGGCGAATTGAAAAATCCGGAATCAAATTCTATTCGCGACGCATATCCAATCAGAATTATCAGAACAGGGAAGGCAGAAGGCGAAATTGTCGGAGGAAATCTATCTTTGATTTGCTCACTAATGGGCACTCCATTTGAATTGAAATTTAAAAATAAGATACTATTTATTGAAGACGTAGGCGAAGAACCATATAGAATAGATAGAATGCTTACTCAATTGAGATTATCAGGAAAATTAAATGAAGCAAAGGGAATTATTGTAGGTAAATGTGCCGATTGCATACAAAAGTCTGCAATATCAACTTGGGATTATGGCTTGGCGGAAGTATTGGATATGAATTTATCAGATTTAGGAATCCCGGTAGTATATGGTTTTATGCTAGGGCATACAGCCGAGCAGATGACAATTCCGATGGGTGTATATTCAGAATTGGATGTTGAAAATGAAAAATTAATCATAAAAGAGCCAGCTCTGGTCGAATAATTGCTAAGCGCAAAAGTAATAATTGGTAAAGAAATAAAATTTTTTAAAATTTTATTTCTTTGTATTATATGTATTTACGAGAACAATAAAAAATATTTTAAGAAAAGTGAAAAAAGTTTGTCCGAAACAGGTATCAAAAAACGTTTCCTGTTTGGAATGTATGACAATATAAAAAATGATGAAAGATTTTAGTAGATATAGCGATAAAGATTTGCTTCAAATGCTTAAGGAGGATTCTCCTTTTGCAAACGAAGTATTCAATATCATATATACAAAATATTCATCACAAGTATATGGATATTGCACATACAGGACAAAAAACAAAAGCGAAGCAGATGAGCTAATGCAAGAAACATGGATAAAGTTTTTCCATCTTGCAAAAGCAGGCAAGATCAAAGACCATTTGCTATCTTATATGATGAGAATGGCAAGAAGTATATACTTTGACAAATTTAGAGACAGACAGAGAATAGAACTAGTAGATTGGGCAATCGAAGAATCGGATATATTAGAAGAAATAGCAGATCCATTCGATTTTGTAGCTGAGCTGGAAAGAGAAGAATTTACAGCAATGATAAAAATTGCAATATCAAGCTTAGACGAAATATATAGAGAGCCTTTAGCACTTTACTGGTTCAATAACTTTAACATAAAAGAAATCGCATCGATTTGCGAGGAAACAGAAGACTGCATCAGAAAAAGAATTGAAAGAGGCTTTAAAAAAACAGCGGAAATAATAAAACCATATATTGTTGAAAATAAAGAAAAATTAAGAAAAAATGAG
>JAUQWR010000128.1 GCA_030835065.1 Candidatus Kapaibacterium sp. | reverse complement strand
TTATCAAACTATCCGCCAAGACTATATTAATAACTCCATAAATTATTTAAAAAATCTTAATATTACACTCCATAATCAAATTATCGAACATATTGGTACAGATTCTCACGACCAATTAGATTTATATATTAAAAAAATCGGAAAACGCATAAATACAAGAATCACTGTTGTAGATACTTTAGGAAATGTTGTAGCTGATTCTGACAAAGATCCTAAATTGATGGAAAATCATTTAGCGCGTCCGGAAATTCAAGCTGCTTTAAAGCATAATATTGGTACTTCTACACGTTTTAGCCAGAGCCTAAACCAAGAGATGTTGTATGTTGCTATCCCTGTAATAAAAGATAATAAAAACCTCTGTATGATTAGAGTGAGTCTTTATTTAAGCGAAATTGATGAAATTACTGATAATTTGACTTACGAGATAATTAGATCTGCACTTATTGTTATGATTTTATCACTTATCGGATCTCTATTTTTCTCCAAAAATATTAGTAAACCACTAAAATCATTATCTTTAGCTTCGGGCAAAGTAGCTTCCGGTAATTTTGATGTTAAAGTAAATACTAATCGACGCGACGAAATCGAAGAATTAGCTGATAATTTTAATAATATGACAGGCAAATTAAAAAGCTTGTTTTCTGAAGTTAATCGTAAAAAAGATGAATTGAATACGATTATTTCTACTTTGCAAGAAGGGCTGGTCGTGCTTGATAATGAAGGTAGAATTATTCTTTGCAATCAAGGATTCGAAAATTTGATTGGAAAAACTGATTTAATTGGCAAATTATATTGGCAATTAATCGAGGATTATCAATTCCTGAGTGATATGTTCTACAAAATTGTTCAAACTAAAAATAGTTTTAGCACTGAGATAGAATTGAACAAAGCCTTTTATTTGTGTAGTGCTAATTATATCGAATCAAAACGTGAAGTAGTATTTTTATTTCATGATATAAGTGAATTCAAAAAACTTGAAAAAATTAAAAAAGATTTTGTAGTAAATGTTTCTCATGAACTACGAACTCCTCTAACTGCAATTAAAGGATTTGTCGAAACCTTGGAGGATGAACTCGAAGGCGAACACGAGCGATACATGGAAATTATCAAGCGCCATACAGATAGATTAATTAATATTGTCCAAGACTTACTGATACTTGCAGAACTTGAGGAAACAAACTTTAGTTTGTTGCTTACACAAGCGGATTTGAATCTACTTATAGAAAATGTGGTAAAAATCTTTATACCCAAGGCTAAAGAGAAAGAAATTGATATTAATTTAGATTTTAAGTTCAATCCTTCGGTAAGACTTGATGCATTTAGAATCGAACAAGTATTTGTGAATTTGATAGATAATGCCATTAAATATACCGATAAAGGATTTGTAAATATTAAAGTAGATAAAAATGAAACTCATGCTATAATTAGTATCGAAGATAGTGGAGTCGGTATTTCAAAAGAAGATAGGGAAAGGATTTTCGAAAGATTTTATATTGTCGATAAATCTAGATCCAGACGTGTGGGTGGTACTGGTTTAGGGCTTTCTATAGTAAAACATATTATACAATTGCATAATGGTGAAATAAAACTTGAAAGCCAATTAGGAAAAGGTACGAAATTTGTAATACATTTGCCTTTATCAATTTAAAATTTGATATTTCATTAAACGTTTTTAAATATTTATTAGTAATTATTAAAGAATATGAAGAATTATAAATACATATATTTAGCAATTATTTTATTTGTTGTATTACTAAGCTCTTGCTCTACAAGTAATGTAAGAAAAGATGATATTAATAATATTCTTACAGAAGACTATCAAATAGATACTTCTCAAATCAAAAACATTGCTCGAGATTATGTAATAAATGGCTCGAAACTTCAAATGCAGGAAAGGCATGCAGAAGCAATTTTAGAATTCTTTTCGGCTCAAAAATATGATTCTTCTGCTGCAATTGATTTTGCTATTGCTAAATCTTATCGTGCATTATATAAACTCGAAGAAACTAAAGAATATTTAGATAAAAGTTTGAAAAAATCTCCTGATTTTATTCCTAGTTTAGAAATGCTTACAGAAATATATCTAATAAGAAATGAAATTAGTAAAGCAATTGCTACAATAGAGTATACTAATAAAATCCAAAAAAATAGAATCAGAATGATTACATTGGCCAGACTATATGAATACCAAAATTTGGATAAGGCAATAGCAATTTACGAAGATCTATTGGAAGAATCTGAAGATGCTCCAATGCTCCTCAGACTTTCTTATTTATATAAAGAAAACAAGCAAAATGAAGATTATTATAAAACTATTGGAAAATTGATTTCAAGTAATATTGAGTTTAGCCCAGACGAAGCATTAGAAATTATTGAAATGTTAATAGAAAAAAAAGATTATGACAAGGCTGCGACTGTTATTGATTCTTTAGATGTAAAGAAACCACTTAATGAATTGCAATATATCTATTGGAATACATTTTCTTATATTGATTCTGATACAAGCAAAAAAGTAGAAGAGTTTGCATCGAGGCTACTCGATAAAGTTGATAATCGTTTCTATTTTGATTGGCGAATAAATTATTTTGGCGGAGCTTGGGCACTGAGAATGAAACTAAACGACCGTGCCGATAAATACTTTAATAAAGCTTTAGCAGTAGGCGATACAATAAGCGATCTGAGCCTTCAAATAGCTGGTTTATACACTAGATATCAATTTATTGAAAAAGCTGATTCTATTTATACAAAATATTCATTGGTTTTTCCTCAGGATATCAGATTTATTTTATTTAATGCAGGAAACTATTTTAATTCAAAAAATTATAAAAGAGCTTTAGAATTATCAAATAAAGCATTCGAACATGATTCAACTCATATTGATGTATGCATGCTTTTAGCCTCAATACATGAGAAAATGAATAATACAGACTTAGCCTTTAAACTTTATCAATATACATTGAATCTTGACAAAAACAATCCATTAGTCAATAACAATTATGCCTATTTATTGGCAGAAAAAGACCTCGAACTAGACAAAGCTCTAAATATGTCTAAATTAGCATTGAGTATAGAACCCGAAAATCCATCGTATCTGGATACCTATGCATGGGTACTCTACAAAATGGCTAATTACGAAGAAGCATTGATATTTATAAAGAAAGCATTAAATTATTTTGAAGGCTCGACTGAAGTTTTTGACCATTTGGGCGATATATATATAAAGTTGAATGAAAAAAATAAAGCTATCGATGCTTGGAATAAAGCGTTGAAGCTTGAGCCGTTTAATGAAACTATAATGAAAAAGATAAAAGAAAATAAATAATATCAAGGACTTGACATGTTTGTATTAATAGGTGTGGGCTTAGTTTTTGTCGCTCTTCTAAGCGGATATATGATGTCGTGCGGTAATCCTTTGACTCTATTCGTACCTGCAGAATATTGGATTATTATCGGTGCGGCTATGGGTTCTATGTTGATTGCAAATCCTCTGCCAACTGTAAAGAAAATTATTTCCGGTGCTTTGGCTACTCTAAAACCACCGAAAGTAAACAAACAGGCTTATCTGGATTTATTGAAAATGATGTATGAGTTGTTTCAATTTGCAAAACGCGAAGGCTTAATTGCATTGGAACAACACGTTGAAAATCCCGAATCAAGTTCAATTATTTCAAAATATCCTACTTTTTTGGCAAATCACCACGCAGTCGAGTTTCTTTGCGATACTCTTAAAGTAGTATTATCAGGCGGTGTTCCGGCACACGATCTTGAAGAATTAATGGATTTAGATTTGGAAGCTCTCCACGAAGAGGAACATCAACCTGCCGCTTCGCTTCAAGTTGTAGCAGATGCTTTTCCTGGTCTTGGTATCGTAGCAGCGGTACTTGGTATTATTATTACCATGGGTTCAATCAACCAAGGTGCCGAAGCCGTTGGTCATCACGTTGGTTCTGCACTTGTAGGTACATTCTTGGGCGTATTGATGTCTTATGGTGTGTTTGGTCCTATTGCATCTCTGATGGGTAGAATGGCTTCGATTGAAGGAAAATATTTGATTTGTATTAAAGCTTCTTTGCTCTCTTTTGCTAAGGGTGCTCCTGCAACAGTTGCTGTCGAATACGGACGTAGATCAATTGATCCTGAAAATAGACCATCATTCAAAGAAACCGAAGAAAATATTAAGAAATAAAATTTAAGGCTATAAAATGGCAGATGAACAAGAACATGGGCATAAAGAACAGCCGATTATAATAAAAAAAGTAAAAAAAGGCGGTCATGGTGGGCATCACGGCGGCGCATGGAAAGTTGCTTATGCCGACTTTGTTACTGCTATGATGGCTTTCTTTATTGTTATGTGGATTCTTGCTTCGAGCGAAAAAGTAAAGCAACAAGTATCTGCTTATTTCCAAGATCCTGGTGCTTTTAATTTTCTAACTGGAAAAAGAACAATCCCAATTGATCTTCAATTACAACCCGAACCTGGAAAAGGTGAGGGCGAAGGAAAAAGCAAATCTGATCAAATTTTTATTTCTTTTGATAATAAAAATGGCGATACAGTTAAAGGTGCAACCTATATCAAAGCTATCAAAGATTCTATTGATGCTGCAAAAAAAGTTGAAGATGTTGGTAATTCATTAAAAAAAGAAGTTCAAAAATTATTGGCTGAACGCCCGGAAATGGAAAAAATCCTATCTTCCATAAAGATTGAAATGACAAAGGAAGGATTAAGAATTGAATTGATTGAGTCTTCTGAGAGTCTATTCTTTGAAGTTGGTAGTTCAAAACTAAAAAAAGAAGCTTTAGAACTACTTACAAAATTAGCAACTGAAATCGGAAAACTTCCCAACAATGTAGAAGTAGAAGGGCACACAGATAGTCGTGCCTACAGCGGCAAAAATGTATATTCAAACTGGGAATTATCTGCCGATAGAGCTAATTCTGCCAGAAGAATTCTCGAGTCTAAAGGACTATGGGAAGGGCAAATTGTAAAAGTTACTGGATTTTCAGATCGCAAACTAAGAAATCCCGAAAATCCATTTGATGTAACAAATAGAAGAATTAGCATATTAATAAAACAAATGAGTACTAACCAATTATTAGCAACTCAATCGGAGACAGGAAATGCTGAATAGTAGCAATGTATCTATATTAATTGTTGATGATGAACAAGCAGTAGCTTTTACATTAGAAAAATTAGTAAAAAAAGTATTGCCCGAATGCAAAATAATGCTAGCAAGCGATGGGCAAGAGGCTTGGGATATTATCAATCATCATCATCCAAATCTTGTACTGTCTGATTTGAATATGCCTGTGATGGATGGTATGCAATTGTTAATTAAGTTGAGAGCCAATCCCGATTTCAATGATACATTATTTATAATGGTTACTGGTGTTACCGATTCTGCCGAAAGAATAAAAGCATTAGACAAAGGTGCTGATGAATTTATTACAAAACCTATAATTTCGGATGCACTCGAAGCCAGGCTAAAATCTGCAATGCGAATTATTGGTCTTCAAAACCGTATGAAAGAAGAAAATCAATTATTAGTTGATTTAGCTGAAGAACTAGAACGCGATGTGCAGGATATGGCAAGATTGTCTGTAAAATTTATGCAGGCAAGAATTCCAGCCAGCTACGATACATTGCAGAGAATCGCAGAAGCTTCGGTTTGGATTGCTAAAGAATTAAGAAAATTATCAAATGAAGACATAAGAAATGTAGAAATTGCTGCATTTTTGTCTCATGCAGGCAGAATGTCTTTGCCCGATAATTTAATCAAACATCCAGTAATGATTAATGGCAAACCAACTGATAATATTATGCTACAAGTACCATCTGCGGCAAAAGAAATAGTATCAAGCGTCAGAAGGTTCGACGAAGTTGGAAGAATTTTATATCATATTTATGAAAATATAGATGGACGTGGATTCCCAGGCAGATTACAATCATGGCAAATACCTTTTCCATCGAGAATTATTCGAGCAGTGATTGATTACGAAGAATTGAAATCATATTTTGGCAAATCAAGCAAAGAAGCACTTGAACAACTTCATAGCGAAGCTAAAAGATTATATGACCATAGAGTCGTAATATTATTAGAACAATATGTGCGTTCACACAATAAAGATGAATTTCCAATAACAGATATTCCAATCTTGTTGTCAGAATTGAAAGATGGAATGACGATAACTAGAGATATTATAACCGAAAATGGAATGAAGCTAATGCCAGCAGGAGCCATTCTTAGGACAGCAGTAATCCAAAAAATCATAGCTCATAATGCTAGCGATCCAATTATTGGCAACGTTTACGTTAAAAAATAGAAGTTTGTAGTATAAAATACTACAAACTTCTCCTTTCTATATTCTACAAAAAAATCGTATAAGCCGTTATTTTTTTTCCTACAAGTATAATCTATTTTTGTACTGAGAAGAGATGTGTTTTGAAATCAAAACCCGATGTAAAAAACACCCGGAATTTTGAAGACCCGTAAACCCTGTGAGGCGGCAGCTCAATTCCCCTTGTTGTTGAGAAGTTTCCGCTGGTTAAGTTCCGGGTTTTTTTTATTTTTGAAGTTCTATTTTAAAAAAATTAATAAAATTGTAACTTTGGTATAAGAATTGTGTTATAGTATGTGGGTAAAATTAAAAATTTGATTAATATTAAATACATTTTGTTTAATTAATTATGGTAAACTAATGAAAAGATTAAAACTTTTCAGTTTAATCGTTGCTTTTATGATTGTAGGGGTAAATTTATTTGCTCAGACAGGAATTATGAAGCTATCGGTTTCGGAATCGGTCGGTACATATACTGAAATTAGTGGTACCCAAATTTATGCAGGTACATCTGACGACGGTGTTTCCTATATTTACTGTCCTTTTCCTTTCGTTTATGATGATGTAGTAAAACCAGCAGGATGGCAATTGTCAGTAACACCAAATGGTGGAATAAACTTAGATGCTAACTATGCTGGCTATAACCCATTTAACTATGGGATGAGCATCGGTGCTTTCCAAAATGACTTACAAGGCAGAACAGATGGTTCTGTTTCTTACGCAACTCTTGGTGCTGCACCTGAAAGAGTTTTTGTAATTCAATGGAAAAACTATACACACTATTATTATTCTTCATATCCTGATCAGAATTATAACTTCCAAATCAGATTGTATGAAGGAACAAATAATGCAGAGATCATGTATGGTCCTATGACAAACTTAAATACAACTTCTTATTATAGTGGTTGCTATGCTACATTCTGTGGCGCAAGTCAATATACTAATTATTATAACATTTTACCAGGCAATCCATCTACTATTTATCGTGGAACAAACTCAGCAATGGGTCCAGCATTACCAAATACTACTGGCCAATTAACATCTGCAGTTGCTCCTTTTTTACCAGTTGGTAAAACATTTACATTGAAAAAACCTTTCCCTGAATTTGTAAGCATGAGCCCACTCGATTTTACAATCGTTCAAGCTGGTCAAGTGATTCCACTTTCAAGTGTAAATTCACCATCTGTTAGAATTAAAAGAAGTACAGGACAACCACTTGTTTATGTTACTTATTCTATTACAGGTCCTTCATCAAATCCTCAATTAGTATATCAAGCTACTGTTGAAGGAAATAATAATATTACTCGTATTCCTTTAGATTATACTGGCGATCCTTTTGAATATAAATTTACTCATGCAAAAGGTCCTTGGGCATTTTTAGATGCTAATAACCAAGCTACTGGCGAAATCGATTTGACTAAAGCTGGTGTTAAAGGTGGTATGTATAATGTTTCTTGTACTTATGAAGTTGAAGGTCTTCCTGAACTTACTAAAAGTTTCAATACTAATTTAGTTGTTGCATTACCTTGGGACTTAACAGTTGGCGGTATTGCTTCACCTTCAAAAAAACAAACTCGTAAATATCCTTTAAATACAAATATTCCTGTTAGATTAAACTTAATCAATATTGGTTTGAACTCTGTTGATTCAGTTGAAGCTACTATCAAAATATTTATTGGTAATTCATTAACTCCAGTTTGGACAAAAACACAAACTTGGATTGATAAAAATGATCCACTTATTACTGGTGAAGTTCTTCCAATGACTTTCCCAGATTTCCGTCCAAATTCAGTTGGCGATTACAGAGTTGAAGCTTCATGTAAATTATTGACAAACTTCGACCAAGATCAAGCAAATGATACTTATCCAGCAGCTGGCCAGCAATACTTCTTCAATGTAGCTTATACTATGGATGCTGCTGCTACTGATATTACATTGCCAAGCAATGGTTCACAAATGTATATTGGTCATCCTGTTGTTCCTAGAGCAACTTTCTCCAATAATGGTGTTGATGACTTATCAGATGCTAAAGCTTTCATTACAATTAAAGATGCTAACGGCAACGTTGTTCATTCCGATGATATGATTGTTCAAAGTATTCCTTACTCAGGAACAAACTGGACAAACGAACCTTTCAAAGCTGCATTTATTCCAGATAAAGTTGGTACATATACAGCTACAATAACAATTATTGCAGATCAAGCTAAAAATGGCGACGATGACAACTCTAACAATACAAAAACTGTAACATTCGAAGTAATCAGTGCTTTAAGTGGAGTTTATACAATTGGTACTTCACAACCAGGTACAAGAAACTTCTTAACAATCGGCGATGCTCTTCATGCATTGTACGAAAAAGGTGTTACTGCTCCTGTAACTTTCGAATTTACTGATGCTGAATATAATGTTGGTAACGAAGTATCACCTTTACCAGCAATCGACTTGACTTCAAGAATTATTGGTGTTAATTCGACAAATACAATTTTATTCAAGCCATCTTCATCACGTGCAGTAATTCGCGGTGGTGTTAGAATTAATTTGAAATCAGGTATTGGTCAAGGCATCTTGTTTGGTCAATCAAGCTCAAATATGGACCCATCTGCACCTATCAATAATGTAGTTGCTAATTCATTAAAGAGAATTTACTCCACTAGTGAAGGTTTCATCACTTTTGATGGTGGTTCGCAAAAAGCTTTCCAATTTGCAATGACTGTTGGTACAAGTTCTAAATTTAGAGCACCATTTGTATTAGCTTCCGGTTCAAAAAACATTACTATTAAAAACTGTTTGATCGATGGTTCAGGCGCAAATCAATCAATGGCTACAGATATTCCATTAGTAAAATATGATGCGGCTTCTGCTTCTTTCGTTTATCAAAACAATGACAATGGCGGAGATGAAACATTCTCAGCTGGTATTTTGGTTCGTAATATTGCTCCAATGGATCCAAAATCAAAAAGAAATGCTTTGAATTTGGACACGATTATTAATGCAAATATCTTAATCGAACGTAATGAAATTTCAGGTTTTGGATATGGTATCGTTACTTTAGGTACTGGACCTCTTTACAAAGCTTCTCAAGCAAGATTTATCAGATATTATAATACTAACAACAAATATAATCTTAACAAGATTTATAATGTTGCTAGAGCTGGTATCTTCTTAGGTTTTGAAGAAAACTCTGAAGTAAAACAAAATCGTATATTTAACATTCTTTCAACAGAAGATGCTTATGGTATTTTGGCTGGTGGCGATGCTGAACCACAATGGTTTGGTTATAACAACATTGGCTTAAACATTGCAGGTAATGAAATCAGCAATATCAACTCACCAATTCTTTCAGCTGGTGTTAAAGTTGAACAATTCCAAGTTTCATTGCAAGCACAAAGTGGTGTTAAATTATTCCCTGACGTAGCAGAATCAATGATCGTTGCTAGCAACGCTATCTGGGGTATTAATGCTACAACTCCAACTGCAGCTCGTATCGGTATTCACATGACTACAGATAGAGATGTAAATCAACCTGATATGACATCAATGATGTTGACTCCAAGAATTGCAAACTACTTCACACGTAATGACATTGTTGCAAATAATACTATTCTTATTCCTGGTGATGGCGGTATCGAACATACTGGCTTTATCGCTGGTGCTGCTATCCAATCAGCAAAAGATATTAAATTTGTTAATAATGCTATTGCTAATTTAGATAATGAAGCAGATGCTTCTGCTGAAGTAAATACTTGCTTATTCTACCAAGGTTATAAACCAACTGTTGGCTCTATCTGGTCAGATAGAAATGCTTTCTGGTATACAAACGCAAATAGCTCTTATGTAAGATTTGTAGAAACAGACTGGAATAATAAAATTCTTGAACCTGGTTATTCAACTGAATTCGCTTCATTACAAAATTGGCAATTCTGGACAAATGTTGATATGAACTCTGTTGTTTATAATTTCTTAAACGACTTGAATTATGTTGGCAATAATCCATCTAACTTAAGAGTAAAGAACAATCCATTACCTATTGGATCATTAATAAATAACCGTGGCGAAAAAGTAACTGCTGTAAATATCGACGTTGATGGCAATGTTCGTGGTTCTGCAGACCAACGCTATGATATCGGTGCTTTTGAATTCAATGGTAGAATTTATACTTCAGACTTAGAAGTAGTAAGCATTTTTGCTCCAGGCGCTTATAAAGAATTTGATGCTAAATCAAACTTTAAAGATGCTGAATATATTATGACTGAAGCTCCTATCGAAGTTTCTTCAATTATTCGCAATAATGGTAGCATTTCTCAAGTTGATAGACCTGTAACAGTTGAAATTTATCAAGAAGATACATTGGGCAATTTCCCAGCTAATCCAATCTTGACAAAAACTGTTAATACAACAATTTCTTCTACAGATGATAAAGTTGTTAGCTTTGGCTTAGCTGATAGAAAAGGCAACGACGACTTTATTCCAAAGACATATGGCCAATTACTTGGTGCAGGTTATAAACCAGCTGATCATTTCAAATCAATGGTTGCAAACGTTACTCCAAGATTCCGCATAGTTGTTAAATTGGGCGCTGACGAAGTAAATTCAAACAATATTAACAGATTTGAAAAAGTCGTTCGTTTCTACTTGAAACGTTCAGGTTTGAGTGTTCTTCTTACTACAGAAAATAGCTTTGTAAATATTGGTGCTGGCAATAATAATCCTAGCCCACTCGAGCAAGATCAATTTGCTGGCAGATTAAATTCTGACTCATTGATTAAAGCTTTTGCTGATATGGGTTGGTATGTTACTACTGGTGAAGACCAACACGATATCGATGTATTCGATAGAAATGGCTGGGCTCCAAGATCAGTTAACTATCCACTTTATAGAACTCTTATTTGGTCTGATGGCGACGATAAATCACTTACTCGCTATCAAATTATTGATATCAATAGATTTACTAATGCAGGCAATTCTCAGTTCAAGAAGAACTTAATTGTTGCTTCTCAAGAAATGGTTCGCCAAAATGGTACTATCGATAACGAATACGGTATTAATTTGACAAACAATACTTTAAGATCAACTGATGCTGGTTCACGCGTATTTGCTGGTCCAACTGATCCTATCGTTGGTTTAGCTTTGGCTCGTAACCTTACTCATCCTATCCAAGTAACTGGTTTCAACGGCGATAAAGATCCTAACGGTGCTTTAGTTTCTGTTGTTAATAATGGTGAAGGTTTAGCAAGAGTTGCATTCTACTACAAAAATCCAAGTGCTGCTCCTATTGAAAAGAAAACAATGAGTGTTGCTACATC
>JAUQWR010000127.1 GCA_030835065.1 Candidatus Kapaibacterium sp. | reverse complement strand
ATTCTTTTTTGAATAATCAGTTTTAAAAATAATATCCCATATTGCCGAAGACACGCCATATCCTTTGTTAGGATCTTGGTAGTGATGTTTCATATGATGAGATTTTAGCGCTAGTAATATTTTGTTTCTAAATGTAAAGTGATGAAATGCATAATGCATTGTATCATAAGCCAAGTATCCAATCATAAAACCTGAAAAAAACAATCTATTGCTTGGAAAAGGAATAGTTAGTGAAAAAACAAAATAGAACAGAGCAGAAAGTGGCAAACTTACAGATGGAGGCATTACCAATCTCAATGAATCATTCGGATAGTCGTGATGCACACCGTGAAATGTCCAATGAATTCGTTTTCCAATATTTGATCGTGGATGATAATGAAATACAAATCGATGAAGCAAATATTCTGTTAAAGTCCAAAAAATCAAACCAAAAATCAAATAAACAACTGCACTAATCAATCCGTTTTTTGAATTTGAAATATTAGTTATAATCAAAAAGCTAATTATTGGTGTATATATTAAAAGAGGAACAAACCAATATACTTTTGATAATTTTTCAAATAAAGGATTTTGAAAAATTACGGGAGATTCATCTTTGTTGGATACAAACTTTTTAATCATAAACCACCAAAATAAAAATATCTAAATTTTTTCATTATTTTGGCAAGACGAACTTTAAAGAAATAAATTTAATATTAAGATCGAAACACTAATATTTGAATCTTGAACCAATTTTTAATATCGGTTTTTCATAAATTTTATATGAAATTATTGAAAGAAAATAAGTAATAATAATTGAAAAAATGATTATAGTTAAATCTTTTAAGTTATTTAAGCTCGGATTTTGCTTCAAAACAATTTTAAAAAGACTACCTAGCACAATCAAATGATATAAATATATACCATATGAAACCTGCCCAATACTTACCATCAATCGATTTCTAAGAATTTTACTCAGTACATTTGATTTGTTTAATATTACAATTATTAAAAGGGTCGAATATAATAAATTTAAAAGCAAAAATAATAAATTGTTTTGAATACAGTGAATTAAAACAATATCAGTTAAAATTAAACCAATTATAGTCGCCAAAATACCCCAAAAAGCAATTATAAAAAATTTATAATGTTTATTTATTAACTCGAACCAACGATCTTCTTTTAAATAAAAAGCACATATAGAGCCCATAAGTAACGAATCCATTCTATAAAATAACTGATCCAAAGAATATGGGTAATAAAAGAATGATCTAAGAATAATCGAGATAGTAATAAAGATTAAAAACACATAAGGCAATTTTTTTCTATCAAAAAAATAAATGATAAATGGTAAAAATAAATAAAATTGTTCTTCTATTGCTAAAGACCAAGTAATACCAATAGGTGAATGTGTGAAAAATGAAACGATATTTTGAGTATATGTTAAGTAAGAAAATATTGAAATCTCACGATAATACAAACTATTAATATTTGAATTTAGCAAAAATGAAAGCAAAATCATCATAGCAAGAAATAAATAATACAAAGGAAAGATTCTAAAAAATCTGCGAGTATAAAATGTTTTAAAATAATTTGGAGAATTCTTATTGTCTATAAGTATGCCTCCAATCAAATATCCTGAAAGAATAAAAAACAAATCAACTCCACTCCAAGTATATCCTATTAATTTATATAAAGCCAAAAGAAAAGGATTATCTGGCACTTGTAATTGATTAAAAATAAAATGAACTATAATAACAAATATTATAGCAATAGCTCTAAGTCCGTCAAGTTCTATTATTCTATCTTGTTTCATGTATTTATTTAATTTATTTATGAAAATATTCTGAATTTGCGAAATCAATGACATTTTTATCTGTCATGATTGATTTTCTATTGATCTTTGACTTAAGCACTAACCCTTCCAAACTTCTACATCTGCTAAGCGCCACATAGACCTGACCAGGAGAAAATGAAGAACTTACATCTGCAATTACATTATCAAAAGTAAGCCCTTGGCATTTATGCACAGTAATAGACCAAGCTAAGCGCAAAGGAAACTGAGTGAAATCTCCAATAATTTCCTCCTCGATTTTCTTTTCTTTTGAATTCCATGAATATTTAATATTTGCCCATGTATATTTTTTTAATTCGATTTCTTTACCAGATTCGACTTCAACAACTACATATAATTCATCTAGTTCTTTTATTCTGCCAATTTTTCCATTAAAATACTTTTTTTCAGTATCATTTCTTATAAACATTACTTGTGCACCAACTTTTAGATTTAATACTCTTTCTGTCGGCATCATAGAATCAGGAAATTCACCATTAACTAGTGCTTCATAACTTTTCATTTCAGTTTGAAGTTCATCAAGTTTTCGTTGATTTGTAGCATCAACCATTCTATTGTGTGTAGCTATAGTCACATAATTTAGATTGTCATTCTTGAATATCGCAGGAAGAAATCTACTATTTAAGAGCTCCATATCTTCTTGACTAACCTGATTGGTTCGAACATTATTAAGCAATTGAATAAATCTATCGTCTTGTTGCCTATAGATTTTTTTTAATTCAATGTATATTGGCTTGTTGGATTCCAATACTTTAGAACTGAAGAAAAAGGGGGTTGCATAATAATTACTCAAAATACTCCAATCATTAGATTGAGCAATTGGTGGAAGCTGAAAAGCATCACCAATCAATAAAACTTGCACACCACCAAATGGCTCATCTTCCCTTTCACGAAAAACTCTAAGAATACGATCTACTAAATCAAGCAAA
>JAUQWR010000002.1 GCA_030835065.1 Candidatus Kapaibacterium sp. | reverse complement strand
TAGAAATATAATTACAAGCTATCAGGCTTCAGATTTTGAAATTAAAGATAATAGCAGTACATTTTTGGTCGAAAAAATGAATTGTCCGGAACCTAACTTGAATAACTTCAATTCGATTGTTGTTAGTTTCGATCAAGGTCTTGGTGCTGGCGATACTATTACAAATCATTATCAGCTTGGTATTGCATTTCTTGATTCAATATTCAATAGAGTCAATTATTCAAACACTCGAATTGCACTAAGTTCATTTGATGTTTCGAGCTATCTGATACATGATTTTACTAATTCTCCTTCCGAATTACTTAGCAGCATGTCTAAACTCAAAAGACATTCCGGTTCGCTATCATCAAATGGATTGCTATCTCTTCCGGCAGGTGGATTAAACTTATCGGCAGAATCATTTCCTTCAAAATCTATGATTTTAATTACAGATGGTATTGCAGATTTCGATGCAGATTCAATAATCAAATTTGCTAATGACAATCAAATTAGAATTTTTGTAATTTATTTGGGTCATGCAAATATCGAACTATTCAAAAAAATTGCACAATCTACTTCAGGAGCAATCTTCAGCAATATAAATGATTTTGAAGATATTAAACGTAATGTATTCAATTTATTGGCACTAATCGAAGGGTTTAAACCATGCACTATTTCGTGGAAAGATGCATTCGATTGCTCTAACATTCATGACGTAAGTATTCGCCTGATTCCAGTCAATCTTAAAGATACATTCAGCTTTGCTGTTCATGATACTATCAAACCAAGTATTGAAAGCAATCCGGTGTACTTAGAATACAGCTCGGTGCTTGCCGGCACAAAAAAGAGCAAAGATATTACAATACAAGCAATAAATTCAGATTTATATATAAGTAAAATATATGTCGAAAGCCCTTTATTTAAAATTACTTCTGGTGCTCTCAGCAGCCCAATAGTATTAAATAAAAATTCAAAACATAACCTGACAATTGAATTTAGCCCTGTGGATTCTACTTTAGTTTTCACCAAACTAATTATTGAGTCAAATGCTTGTTTTGGAAAAGAAATTTTAATAACAGGAGGCTTTCCAAACAAACCACCCAAGGATAAAACAATCAAAATTACTAATCCAGTTTGTGGAAATACTCTTGTAGTTGGTGATACTATTGATGTAACTTGGCATGGATTGCTCCCCAAAGACATGATCCAATTGGAATACAGTCTCAATTATGGTAAAAAATGGTATTCACTCTCTAAAGATATTGATAATTTATCTTATAAATGGGTCGTACCTAATCTCGAAACAGATAGTCTGATGATTAGAGCAATACAACTTTGGCCCAATAATGTAGGTCAAACTCTTGACTTGCCGCATGCAGGTGCAGTTAACTCAGCATTTTTTAATAAAACAGGCGACAAAGTAATTACTGCAAGCGATGATTCTACTGCTAAGCTTTGGAATTCGAATAATGCACAACTCCTACGTACATTCAAACCACACAACCATGCTGTCAATTATGCATCTATGGATAATTTTGAGAAATTCGTTGTTACAGCAAGTGCCGATGGTTCTGTCAGATTGTGGGATACAACCGGAAAATTAATTAAAAAAATGAATCATGATAACGGTGCTAATGTACTATCAGCCTGTTTCAATCCTAATGGCGATAGAATAATTTCTGCAGGTTCGGATTACAACGTTAATATTTGGGATCTAAACGGAAATATCGTAAAACAAATCAAAATGAACCAAGTCAGATTTGCATGTTACGACAACTCAGGCTCAAAAATACTTATTACAGCTAATGATGGAATTGCAAGAATATATTCAAGTGATGGCATCAAGATTGATGAAATCAATACAAAAGAACCCGGTGATATGCTTGGTTACTCAAAACACGGTTCTTTCAATCATGATGGCACTAAAATTTGCGTGACTAATGATATTTACAGACGTACTCTTGTATATGACCTAGCTGCTAAAAAACGCCTCTATACTCTTTCTCACAATATGGAAAACAAAGATAGTTCTTATATATTAAATTCTGCAAACTTCTTTTATAATAATGATGAAGGAAAAGAATACATTCTAACATCAGGCATGGATGGTGCTTCTAAGCGCTGGATTGCTTCAGACGGCTCTATTCCAAAGGGTAAAGATGGAAAAGATTCACTTCATGTATTTTTAGAGCACAGAAAATCTGTTCAAACCTCAGTTTTCAACTTCGATGGTAGCCGATTGCTCACTGCTAGCTGGGATAGTACTGCAAAAATATGGAACCTTAATCATCGTGGTTTGCAAATTGATTCCACAGACTGCCCTATCAGAATCAAACGTGCTAAAGCTAAAACTCGAGACATTGATTTTGCTGATGTTGTCGTCAACGAAGTTGCTATCAAGACTACTAATGACTTTATAGTCAATTCACAGGATTTTGCATACAAAATAAGAGCTATTGATATTATTAGTGGTGATACTGATGATTTTGCTGTTTTGAGCGATATATCACGTCCTATAGTTTTAGAACCATTTTCTAATCAGGAAATTATTATTAGATTCAAACCTAGCCAGAGCGGGAAAAGACAGATTCGGATAAGAATTATTACTCCAAGCGATACAATCTTTTCAAATGTTTTTGGCAATGGAATTGCAGTTGGACTCGCTGCTAATCCCGGACTTATTTATTTCGGTCAGGTAGAAACCGACGAATTCAAAGATACTACTCTTGTATCTGTAATTACTAATAAAAGTTCTCAAAACCTAACTATTGATTCTATTGCTATTGCCGGACCGGATACTTCTCATTTTGATTTGCTCAATTTAGAGGAATTTCCATTAACTCTTGCTTCGGGACAATCAAAAACTCTTACTTTTAGATTTATTCCCGAATCCGAAGGACGCAAAAACTGTGTTATTGAATTGCACCATAATGCTGCGGGCTCTCCTGCCAAATTCAATCTTTTTGGCGAAGGTATTTCTCCCTATTTTGATACACTTAAAGTTAAAATTACTGATATTATTGGTCAGCCTGGCGACGAAATTGAATTACCTGTTATGCTTGAATCGAACAAACCAAACTTATTATTAAGTGGTTTGAAATCAATAAACTTCAGACTTAGCTTTAATTCTACTCTTTTGGCTCCCATAGATAATCATAATATTGATTTTATTGATAATGATATTAGAACAATAAATTGCAGTTTCCCTTACATTCAAAATTCAAACAAAGAAATTGGTAGAATTAGATTCAAAGTAGCCTTGGGGAATGATACTATTAGCAAACTTCTGATTAGTGAACTAGAAACTGTAGGCAGCTCAAAACTATTTGTCAGGGCTGAATCTTCATTGTTTAGACTAAGCGGTTGGTGCAACGAAGGCGAACCAAGACTTTTCGATCCTAATGGAAAATTAAGTATGGA
>JAUQWR010000126.1 GCA_030835065.1 Candidatus Kapaibacterium sp. | reverse complement strand
TCCTTTGAACTTAATCAATAATGTGTCGGATTTTAATTTATTGATAATAAATGGCAGAGGTCGTTTCGAACTCATTCCAATAATTGAATACTCAGCCAATGGAGGATTAATTTTGAAATCAGCAATTTTCAGATCATCATTTCCAGTGTTTTTTATAACAACTTTGATTGTTGTATCTGTTTTGCATACCAATTCTGGAAGTTCGGCAATTGTCTCGATAATTGGAGATTTTGAATATATTTTGAGGTAGAGGTTTGTAAGCTTATTGCATGGACTAGAAGTAATTACAATACTATTCTCAGTCCAGCCAGTATCTTTTGTTAAAACTGTAAATCCAATCGGCGAAAAATTTGGAATCAATTGAAATGGAAGATCAGTTGTCAATTTTAAAATCGTACTGTCAGGACCAATAGATTTAATAGATTTGATAATATCATTAGTAGTAGAATTCAACAAGAAATTTACATCAAATGGAATTCCACACTTAGCATTATCGATAATAAGAGTATCCGATTGGGCTGCAATAGTAGCAAGTGCAGCAAAACCATATAAATCTATACTTACAGTTCGATTGTTACCGGTTACTTTCAATACCGCTCGCTTTTGCCCTGGGCTGGTAGGAGCAAACTTTACTAAAAATCGTTTTTCTTCGCATTGCGATAAAGATACTCCATTGGTTGGCTCTGTTACCGAAAAATCAGCAGCGTCTGTACCACTAATCGCATAAGTAATTGTAGAAGAATAAAAGTTTAAATTTTTTATAAATAGAGAATCAATTTTTGAATTAGGAATACAAACAGTATCAAACTGTAGAAAAGTACGCGAAGAAGAAATATTTTCAGTGCCAATTCTATATACACCCTGACCAACTACCCAGCCATCGCTAGGCGAGTTAAACCAAATATCATCAAGGTTGCCATTGCGAATACCACAGTTCCTCAGCTCCCAGGTTACTCCGGCATTGGATGTATAATAGACTAATCTATCATACCCACAAGCCCAACCTTTTGTAGCATCAATGAGAAAAGTCCCAAACATTGAATTGGGAGTAATTTCCTCTTCCCAATCTCCACCAAGATTAGTCGAAAATCTAATACTACCAATATTACCACCACCTTGGCAGTCCACACCGGAAGTAGGAACCAAAAAAGAATTACCAAATTTTGTAATTTCCTCCTGCCAGTATCTATCTCCGGTACCAGTAAACAAGTACCAATTAGAACCAAAATC
>JAUQWR010000125.1 GCA_030835065.1 Candidatus Kapaibacterium sp. | reverse complement strand
CAAATGGCTAAGGAGCTCATTTAATGCAACCGGACCGCCAGTAGATATGCCAATTGTAATTATACTTATATCTTTAGGTCTATTGTCTGATGTTTTAAAACTGCTTTGAGAGCCTTTTTGACGAGCTTTTTCAATTAATTTTTTGGATAAGCTCGAGTCGGATTCATCAGATTTATTAATATTTTTTTTCATATTAAGCAGCTGGCTTTTTCTTCTGAGCTGATTTTTGATAGATGAATTTTTGCCAATTGATAGAATTTTATCAATTAATTCATCTTTAATTGAGTTCATTTCAGTGAAAGCTGCTTTTTTGGTAATAAAATCGATAGCTCCATTGGAAAGAGCTTCTAAAGTAGCATCGGCACCATCGCTAGTCAAAGTACTCAACATAAGAACGGGTAGAGGATGTTTTTCCATAATTTCTTTTAGAGCTTCGAGACCGTTCATAATTGGCATTTCAATATCGAGAGTTACTATGTCAGGATTATGTTCGATAATTTTTTCGATTGCTTCTCTACCATTGCAAGCAGTATCGACAACAAGAATATGTTCGGAACTTATTAATTTGGATATAGTCCTTCTCATGAAAATCGAATCATCAACAACAAGTACTCTAATAGGTTCCATATTTAAATCCGTTTACGCAATATAAAAGTAGTATTATCAATAATAACAGATAAAATTTGAAAATATTTTATTCAAAAATCAATATTTCATAAGGTTCGGATTTGGGAGCAGGCAAAGATCTGCCCAAAATCCAAGGATTTAAGATTTTTATATCTTTATATGTGCTATTGTTTTTTTTAGCCCAATCAGAAATATTATCAATAGCAGAATTTACTTTAATAATTTTAGTTTTTTCGGGCTGATAAATCTCAGATTTTGCAATCTTAAAACCATATTTATCGGGATTTGACATAATTTCTTTAATAGCAAGAATTCTAAATATAAATCTAGAGGTTTCTTCGTTGAGATATAGATCAAAATAATTATCCGAATCCTGGTAATCTAGTGAATTTTTTATCCCAGTGTGCCCCATATTGTATCCTGCAAGAGTAGAAATCCAAGATTTGTGTGAAGCATAGCCTTGCTTAAGATATTTGATAGCAGCAATAGTCGATTTTAATGGATTGCGTCTTTCGTCCACAAAATTATCGACCCTAAGCCCTAGAGTTCGTGCAGTGCCTTCCATCAATTGCCATAAACCGACAGCATCTTTAGCGGATCTAGCTTGAAAGAGAGCAGATTCGGCAACAGAAAGATATTTCAAATCCTCAGGCAAGTTATTTTCTTTAATAATCATTTCGTACATT
>JAUQWR010000124.1 GCA_030835065.1 Candidatus Kapaibacterium sp. | reverse complement strand
TTCATACCAGAAGAAAAGTTTTTAATCTGCTTATTTCTGTGCTTATATAATTGCACTTCATTCAAAAGATCATAAATAAAAGAATCATCTATTTTGATGTTTTTTATGCCGGCAAAAACTTTAATATGCTCGATAGGAGTAAACTCTTCATAAAGAGTTAGGTAAGGAGCAACGTATCCAAAATACTTAACGAAGTCTTCGCTTTTGATTAATTGATCGTTTACATAGAGAGAAATAATACCGGAGCTGGGGGAAAGATTGGCAGCCAAAATTTTCATAAGAGTAGATTTGCCTGAGCCGTTTTCTCCAATAATGCCGATAACATCTGAATTAGAGGCTTCTAAAGAAACATCTTTAATGATAAATTTTTTTGAATTAAAAGCCTTAGAAATATTATCAGCTTTAATATATATTTTATTCATAAACGTTCAATTATTAAAAAAACGAAACAAAAACAAATATAATAAAAAAAGGCTTATCAATCCGAAAATAATGGAGAGATAAACCTAAAAAATAAGAAAAAAACCTTCTAAATATCTTCCCAATCGACGTCTTCTTTTTCAGACAAAATTATATCCTCTTCGTCAAGAATAATCTTATCAATTTCGTAAGGAAGAATTGGGAGATCGAATTCGCAATAGTCTTTATTCTCCCCTTTTTCACCTTTAATTAAAGCTCTAAGTCTATACTTGTTGCCGTTTTCGAATACAACAGTGATAGGCATAATCATTTGGAAGTTTTGAGGTACATTAGACTGTTTTACTTTAAGAGTGGCAACAAATTCATTGTCACTTTTTTTATTAATTTTATAAGCATATTTATAAGAAGGTATATAGCTGTCGAAAACCCATTGATTGAAAAACCATGAGATATCATCAGCAGACTTGCTTTGGTAGTACTTATAAAATTCGATATAAGATATATTTTTGTCTTTATAAATGTCGCAAAATTCATTAATCATCTGGTAAAATTGCGAATCATCACCGGTTTTATCATCTGACATTAAAAAATGCAGCATTCTAAAAAAATTGAAACCAATAAAAGGATTAACTATATTATAATGTTGAAATCCAATAGGAATAAAAAATTCTGAAGTTTTATCGACAAGCCTTCTCTTTTCCAAAATTTCTGATCTAAATGAATACAAGTAGTTTTTATAATTAGTTTCTTTATTCTTGATAATGAATGAAGTATATGTTAAATAAGCAAAATAAAACGATAAATCGTCCAAAATCTGTGCATCATTATTCAATTTCCCTTTTATTTTGTTTCTTAACCAGAAACTGACAATTTGAGAAGTGTAAGAATAATATGGATCACTAAATAAAGAATTAGATAACATAAGAAAATTGCAATCAATAGAACTAGTAATTCCAAAAGTAAAGTTGAGGGTATCATATGGCAAGGCACCTAAAGTCTTGTAGCAAAAATTTGCTACATTAACAATATATTGATTCATATTAATTGAATCAGCATGATTGTTATCAATGATTTTGATGAAACCACCGAGATATTTCAGATTATTAATATTTTGAGCATCTATTTTATCACCTTCTCTTATCCAAAAGGCAAAATTATTTTTTGGAGAAGGAGTATTAATTGTTGTAATTTTTTCATTATTATCAATGTTTTCTTTAATAACTGCATTAATGTCTGAACAAAGAATATAATATTTTTTTGGAGTTTTAATATTTAAATCATAATTAATATAATCAAATTTATTATAAAAGGGTTGCCAAAAATTTCCAAAATTTCCTAATGAAAAAATTCTAAAATAGTTGAATAATTTATAGTTGTATGTAAAGTAAATTTTAAATTTATCACCAGCTTTAATATTATCCGGTATTTGAATTACCAAGTATGGTTGTTCTTTGGCTTTAAACCAGTTTGCATCATGCATATTATCAAATTTGATCAAATTCATCTCAATATCTGGTTCCAAATAAAAAGAAATCCAGCCAAGGTTGTTTTTCATAGCAATACATTCTAATTGAATATTAACATTAGTTGTCAAATCTGACTGAACTACCATATCAGTTTTGCTGTTAATAACTTGAATTTCACTTTTATTTTCTGTAGAATCTAATGGAATATTTTGTTCCTGCTTATGATGATAACAAATAAGATCAAAATAATAGCCATTACCTGCATTCCAATTTATTGAGTTATATGTTACTTCAAAAACTTCTGAATCTTCGAAGGTAAATGAAAAAGCATCATTATTTTCATCTTTAAAAATGAATGATGAACAAAAATTACTATGTGTTTTTTCTAATATTGGTTTGATTAATGACAATATAGGAACTTCTCTTTTTGTATCTTGAAAAGTATAAGAAAGGAATTTGTCAAATTCTGTTGCTTTATAATTACTAATGTCTGAAGAAGTTTTTGGAAGTTCTGACATTAATTTATAACCAAGACTATCTGTAAATATAAAGAAGATTTGTTTGAGTGTTTTATGAACTTCACTTTTTCCATCTTCTCTAATTAGTAGAAATTTTGAACGGTTATCTTCTGGTTGATAATCAAGTTGGGCTTTCCCAAAAAACATTGCTCCAATTATAACACCATTAATTGATTTAGTGAAAAATAATTGTCCTTCATCTAAGGTTAATGCTACTCTGTCAAAATTCAAATAAACACCATTTACTTCAAAAATATTTTGAGGGTCTAATTTTAGTTGAGAATATTCATTAACAATTTTTTTAAAATATGTGTCATCAGCATTAACTTGATAAGACACTATTAAGAGAGAAAAAAGAAAGATCAAATATTTCATCACAATCCTTAAGGATAAGTAAAAAGGATAAAGTTCATTACCGTCAAAGATAAGAAAAAGAATATTAATATAGAATTAAATTATGATTATTAAATTTGAAAGGCAAAAAAAAATCTCTCATACGAGAGATTTTATCTAAACATTTCTTTAATCATACCCCAGGTTCGCTCAATACCGCTGAGCTTTTGGGTTACGGTCGATTCGGCACTATAAGTAGAGCTTCCGTCATTATATACTATTTTTATACGGTAAGTATATACATTTTTAGACAGAGTTGAGTTAGAAGATTTCTCTTTAAGAAAAGCTTCGTTGTCTGTATATTTATAAGAGGACAAATTTCCATTAGACTTTTCAGTATGCAGCCAGCGGAAAGATTGCGAAGAGCTTTTGCGCTCTACTTCGTATCGATTGATATTTTGTTCGTTTAGAGATTTCCATTCTAAATTTACGGAATTGCCACTTGTGGAAGTCCTGAAATACTCTAAAATGGTATCAGCGGCTATCAAAGCTGAACTGAGAGCCACAAACAGTATCAATAATATGCTTACTAACTTTTTCATAATACAAATATATATGCTTATTTCAAATAATCAAAATGATTTTTTTATTTTTTTCAACATTGATAATTATAATCAATTATCGAACCAATATATATACACATCAAAGTTTAGAAAGGTTACATGTTAAAAAAAATATATTCAAAGTTCTAATCATTTTTTCTTACTTTTGCAGTATCGAAAATGATTAATATTGAACTGGAAAGATATGCTATCACGTTATGGTACTGATAATATTATAGTTATGCTTTTAGCCGGAGCAATAATGCTGTTCTTAGGCTATTATTTTGACAATAAATTTTATTCATTTCCTCTTTATTTGCTCGGAGGGATATTAATTTTATTCACAGTATGGTTTTTCAGAGATCCCGAGAGAGTAGTACCTGAAGCAGCTAAAAATGATCATTCTATAATCATTTCTCCTGCTGATGGCAAAGTAGTAGAAATAATTGAAGAACAAGAACCTCATTATATTAAAGATAAAGTAATTAGAATAAGTATATTTTTGTCGCCATTAGATGTGCACGTCAATCGTTCTCCTGTAAGTGGTAAAGTAGAGTTTTATCATTACAATCCTGGCCAATACTTGGTTGCTTATCACCCAAAATCTTCAGATTTGAACGAACAGTCTAGGATCGGTGTCCAAACCAAATATGGTAAAGTGTTTTTTAAGCAAATAGTTGGTATTGTAGCTCGTAGATTAGTTTGTGAGCTTAAAGTAGGCGATTCGGTTGATGTAGGTGCTCGTTTTGGTATGATGAAATTTGGGTCGAGAATGGATGTTATGGTTAGTCCTGACTCCGAGATTTGTGTTAAAGTAGGCGACAGGGTTTCTGCCGGGCTATCGACAATTGCAAAACTTAAAAAGTAATTCGGAACGACTATGGCTTTGAGAATAACAAGATCAATTGTGCCAAACCTGCTTACATTGGGTAATTTATATTCAGGTTTTACTGCATTAGTATATATAACAAAGGATGATTTTTTTCATGCTGCTTTGTTTGTATTTATTGCTGCAGTATTTGATATGCTCGATGGTGTGATGGCTAGATTGATTAATTCTACAAGCGAACTTGGAGCCGAATTGGATTCTCTTTGCGATGCTGTTTCTTTTGGCGTAGTCCCATCTTTTATGCTTTATAAAATGTATTTCTACCAATTTGGTGATATAGGAATATTATTATCTTCGTTCCCTGCTTTAGGTGGAGTGGTAAGATTAGCCAGATTTAATGTAATGCTCACAAGTTTCGAAGATAAGCTTTATTTTACAGGTATGCCCATACCTTCGGCTGCATTGACAATTATTTCATATTTGATATTTTTTAAGCTTAATAATAAATTAAACTCTGAATTAGATTTTTATGTGATGTTGTTTTTGGCTATTGCTGTGCCATTGGTAATGGTTTCGTATATCAAATTTGATAATATGCCCAGACCAACAAAAAAATCAATTAAGCAGAGACCAATTGTATTTATAATATTTATTTTAGCTATTTTATTAAGTGTTATTACAAAAGGAATGGCTGTTTTTCCGTTTATGTTGTTTTACATTTTAGCAAGCAGTATAAGATGGTTTATTAAATGGTTGAAGTCGCAAAGAACTCCTGAAGATGACATTTCCGAAATAGAAGAAGAATAATTATAGAAAACAAGCACTATTTTTCATTTTTACAAAAACTTAGGAGAAAGTATGAAAAGGTTTTTCATTGTTTCTTTATTTGCAATTTTTGCATTCAGTTATTTATCTTATTCTCAATACTTTAGGCAAGAAAGAATTTGGGTTGGGCCTACTTTAGGCTATACATTCTCAAATTTAGGCTATGGTTTTTCTGGAGAGTATAGTGTCGATCAAAAATTTGGTATTGGAGTTGATTTGGGTTATTCAAGTTTTAGTGAAAATCTTGGTTCCGGTTCTATGTGGGGAAATGAAACTCCAAAATTTGAATATTCAATGTTAGGAATTCTTTTTTCAGCCTCTTATCATTTTACACCTCAAAAGAAGTTTGATCCATTTATTAAGCTTGGCTTAGGTTATATAAATTGGGATGCAAAACTTACTGGTGTTGATGGGCAGACTGCCTCATTCGCTGAAGCTTATACTTCTGGCGTTGCAATAACAGGACAGATCGGAGCTCGTTACCATTTTAATCAAGATTGGTCTGCAAGAGCTGCTGTTGGTTATCCATTTATATTTTCTGCTGGTGTTGATTATGCATTTGGTGGAGTTGAAAATAATTCGATTGCCAGCGAAGAAGAAGCTAGTTCGAAAAGCAAGCCAGTTGTTAAAGAAGATAAAGTAAATAAATCGATCGAAGTTGATAATGAAAGTCACGGAAATTCTTTTCCGATCTATATTGGTCCTTATGTTGGTGGAAACCTAACTATTAATACTGCAGTAGGTAATGGTTTGAAACCAAAATTAAATGTAAATGGTCCTGAAATAGGTGTTTCAGCTTTTATACCATTTACAAGACAAGCTTCTACAGGGTTTATCTTAGACTTAGGATATGAAAAAATTGCTTATACTACTTATCCAAATGAAGATGAAAATGACTATAATACTATTCGTGAAGATTATAGTTTTTTCAAAATTAGTCCCGGTTTCTATTTGGGTGGCTTTACTTTAGGTGTTGATTTTGGTCTGCCATTGGATGCAACTGCCGAAAACTTGAAAGGAGATGAAGTTAATATAATCTACAATCCTAAATCTTCTGATGACAAAATCGTTGATCATTTAAATGTGAAAACTGATGTGAAAATTGGTGGTTCTATTCATCTTGTTAATACTGAAACAGGTTTGCTTAATCTGAATATAAGTGCAAGTTATTGTTTGAATGGACTATGGGATGACGCTAAATATTATAAATTTGCTTATGAATATGACGACAACGGGCATATATTGAATACAGCTAAAAGTTCTTTAAATCCTGCTCCTGCCAGCCTACATTTGGGCTTATCATATTTATTTAATGTAATGAATTTTTAGTCAATAAAATTTATAACTTTTTATTAGCTTTTATTTCTTTGTTTCAGAGAAATAAAAGCTTTTTTTTTAACTTTTTTAAATTTTAATCGTATTAATCAAATTAACCGTATTTTTGCGGATTAGATTTGATGGGATTTTATTATATATATTAGGGTAGTGTATGAAAAAATTATTGCTCTGCTTAATTGCAATCATGGTTTTAGGCAATTGGGCTTTTGCTCAGGAAAATTTAAGCTTCCAAAAACCTTCTAAAGAAATAATGGATTTAGTGGATTACGAACGTCCTCCATCGGTATCTATGGATAATAAGAAAGAATACATGCTTCTTTCTTATAGAAATACATACAAAACACTTGATGATTTGAACCAAGATGAATTGAGACTTGGCGGACTGAGAATTAATCCTGTTACGAATATTTCTAGCACAGTTACATATATCAATAATCTAAAAGTTAGAAAAGTAAAAGAAACAAATGAAATTCAAGTAAGCGGATTGCCAAAAAATCCAAAACTATCAAATTTTATTTGGTCGCAAGATGAAAAGAAGATTGCTTTTTCGCATACTACTGAAAGCGGAGTCGAGCTTTGGGTGCTTGATTTGCCAAGTGCAAAAGCAACAAAATTGACTGATGCAAAAGTGAATGCTAATCTTGGCGATCCTTTTAATTGGTATTCTGATAGCAAAAGCCTTTTAGTTTATATGCTTCCTGCTAATAGACCTGCATTGATAGATCAGAAAAAAGATATACCAACCGGACCTACTGTAAGTGTGAGTACTGGTGCAAAAGCTCAAAATCGTACCTATCAGGATCTTTTAAAAAATAAGACCGATGAATTAAATTTTGAGAATATTTGTAGCTCTGAATTATATAAAGTTAGTTTAGATGGTAAAATTGAAAAATTCAAAGATAAAGATATGTTTGTTGGAGCAAGTTTTTCTCCAGATGGTAATTATATAATGCTAACAACATTGCTAAAACCATTTTCTTACTTAGTACCTTTAAGTAGATTTCCTATGAAATCTGTTGTCTATGATTTGAATGGAAAAGAAATAAAAGTTGTGAATGAAATCCCATTGAGTGAAGTACTTCCCAAAGGATTTATGGCTGTAAGAACAGGCAAAAGAAGTATGGCTTGGAGAAACGACAAGCCTGCAAGTTTATATTTTGTAGAAGCATTAGACCAAGGCAATCCTGAAAATAAAGTTGATTTTAGAGACGAATTGTTTGTTTGGGATGCCCCTTTCGATAAGCCTGCTGTATCGATTACTAAAACTATCAATAGATTTGGATCAATTATTTGGGGCAACGATAAGATAGCTATTTTGAATGATAATTGGTATGATACAAGAAATGTAAAAACTTATTTGATCAATCCTTCAATTGTAAATCAAACTGCAAAACTTATCTGGGATAGAAATTCTCAGGATATTTATTCTGATCCAGGTAATTTTGAAACAATTAAGAATCAGTATGGTAAAAGAGTATTAGCAATAGACGATAATAATGCTTTATTGATAGGTGATGGTTTTACTCCTAAAGGACAGTTCCCATTTATTGATGAATTTAACCTTAAGACACTTAAAACAGAAAGATTATACCAATCAAACTTTACAGATAAAATTGAAAGAATTTTTTCGTTTATTGATATCGAAAAAGGCGAAGTTTTGGTTCAGATTCAATCGAAAGTAGATTATCCTAACTATTTTATTAGAAATATTAAGAAAAAGAATAAAATTGATCAAATCACAAGCTTCAAAAATCCTTTCGAAAGTTTGAAAAACGTTCATAAAGAAGTAATTAAATATAAACGTAATGATGGTGTGGAACTTAGCGGCGTATTATATTTGCCTGCAGGATATGATACAACTAAAAAAGAAAAATTACCTTTATTAATATGGGCATATCCTGAAGAATTTAAAGATAAAAATAGTGCGGGCCAGAGCAGTGCCAATCCAAATGAATTTGTATTCCCATATTATGGATCATTTGTATATTGGGTAGCAAAAGGATATGCTGTATTGGATGATGCTTCATTTCCGATTATTGGCGAAGGCAAAGAAGAACCAAACGATACATTTTTGCCTCAGCTGATTGCTAATGCCGAAGCTGCTATTAATGCAGTTGATGCTTTGGGCTATATTGATCGTTCGAGAGTTGCTATAGG
>JAUQWR010000123.1 GCA_030835065.1 Candidatus Kapaibacterium sp. | reverse complement strand
TAAACAAAAATAAAGGATTTTTTTAGAATATCAAACCCATAAACTGAAGTGAGGAATATGAACTGAAAAAAGATAAAACTTAGGCTCTAGCAGTAAGTTCATTTAGTATTGTAGCTTTTTGGAATTCTTCCAAAATTTCTTGTTTGAGAATTTCGAAAGCACTATCAGGGCTTAAAATATCATCTTCGTTTAGGTCTTCGAAAACTTCTTTCGAAAGGTAGTAAGGAGTGTTGCCTATATACATATCCCATTTTTTAAAACCTAATTGATCGGCAAACCATTCAGCCATCGATACAATTGCTGTAAGTGGTTGATCAATTTCATTAAAGTTGACTTCATGTTCAGTCATTTCTGAAATATTTTTTTGAATTTCGAGATAAGAAATATGGTGATTACTAATAGCAACGCAAAGTTTGGAAGGAAGATTCCATCTTTCGGCAATCCAAGCACCAATATCAGCATGTGTGCAATTTAGTACTTTTTTTTCTGCCATTACCAAAGGGAGCCCTAGAGTGGATTGCAATTTTCTAATTTCTGTAAATTTGGTTCTGAAATGCTCAATTAGAATAAGAATTCCAATATCATGAGTCAAGCCGGCAACAAATGCTTCGCCTGCAAGTTTATATCCTAGCTTTCGGGCTAATAATCTGGCAGCAGCACCACAAAATACAGAATAATGCCAAAAGGCTTTGACATCGAATAAAGAAGCTCTGAGTCTTGAAAAGAATTTTTGGACAAGCAAGCTCATAACTATTTCTTTTAATGCATTTACACCCAAAATAACAACCGCAAGATCAATTGTAGAAATCCTGCGCGCAAATCCATAAAATGGAGAATTAGCTACTTTAAGCACTTTAGCTGCCAAAGCTTGGTCTCTTTCGATAATCGAAGCCAACTGAGCAGCGCTTAGTTTGGGATTGTCTAATGCTGAAAGCACCTGCGACATGATTGTAGGAATAGTCGGAAGCTCAGTGAGCGATTCCAGCTTTCTTCTAATTTTCGCATCAAGCATTATCGAACTCTTTAAGTTTTACTCTCAAATCATTAACAACTTGAGTATGTATTTGGCAGACTCTGCTTTCAGATACATTTACTACATTTCCAATTTCTTTAAAAGTCAAATTTTCGTAGTAATATAGAGTCATAACCAATCTTTTTTTCTCATTCAAATTATTCAAATAAGAAGTCAAAAACTCAATTCTTTCATCATTTTCAATTTGAGAGAGATAGTTTTCTTGATCAGTATCTGCGATTTCGTTGAGCAAATCATATTCATCATCGTCTTCGTTATATTGCACTTGAGATTCCGACAAAGACAAAGAAGACTTTGCAGCAGCAGCAGCAGCAAGATAAGACTGATATTTATCAGGAGAAACATTAAGTTTCTGCATAATTTCTTCGGTAGAAACTTCACGTCCTTCCTGACTGCTAAGAGCATCTTTGGCTTGAAGGAAATCGTGAGCTTTTTTTCTAGCAGTGCGCGATAGCCAATCCAATTTTCTTAATTCGTCTTGTATTATACCTTTAATGCGAGGAATAGAATAAGATTCGAATTTGACACCTCTATCGAGTTCAAAT
>JAUQWR010000122.1 GCA_030835065.1 Candidatus Kapaibacterium sp. | reverse complement strand
AAGTACCTGACCTCGAAAACCACAAACCCATCCGTATTGTGTATTATTTGGGAGGAAATATATATCAAGCCAATAATTATCATAATATTCGGGCGTAATATTGGTTACTTCTTTCCAATATTCCGACTTTAAAGAAGCTGAAGCTAATATAAATATAGCAAAAAGTATAAGTTTTTTCATAATCAGCCCTTATGTTTAATTTAATACCTTAAATTAATAAAATAATTAGAATTAGTTTAATTATTTTATTCAAGGTTTACAATTAAAAAGATACATTTTATCATAAACAATTGAAAATGAATTTTGTTGCAGATTTTGATGTAAATTCGTTAAAATTTTAAATGAAATGTAAAATTCTCTTTACTAATTTGAAGGCTGAATATGTAAAAAACGGAGCACAAAACACATCTACGGAATAGTGAACATGCTGAGCTAATACAGATATCGCAACAGATATTGCCATACCTAAGCATATATATTTAAGCAATTTATTCTCTACTACCAAGAAAAACATAAAGCAAAACGAAGTATGACCGCTGAAAAACAAATCTTTTGTCAATGTCTGGCCTGTTCCAAATATCTCTACCAATGGGTCAATTAAATGAATTGTTGTAGCTGGTGCTTCCAATGGTAAGATCGACATTGCGATGATTCGATAAATGATTATTAAGGAATATATATACAATGTTTGTGTCAGAATTTTTGGATTTTTAAGAAGATAAACAAAACCAATAACAAGACAAGAATAAATCAAAGAAAAGCTCAACCAACTCAAATCAACCGGAGAAAACTGACTTAATAATATATCTTTAAAAGCAAAACCTTGTCTGGTTTCAATAAAATTCAAAAAGTTTGCTAAAAATGCTAATAATGAAACTAGAATTAAACAAGCCAAAATCAATTTATAAATATTGTTTTTAGATTTAAAAAATATTTTCCATTCATTAATCATGCGATTTTTTTCTATTGAAAAAAGGAATTTTGCCACATTTATGAATTGGACAGTCTAGCCATTCTTTGTTTTTCAAGAATGCTAAATTTTCAATTAAATATATAAACAACAAGCAATGAGCCACTCCGACCATAGATCCAAAATAAACATCAATGAAAAAATGCTGAGATAAGTAGATTCTCGAAAAACCAACACATAAAGCCATAAAGAAATATATATAAGACCAATTTTTATTTTTACTGATTGCAGCTAAAAACAAAAAAAGAGCAAATCCACTCGCAGTATGCCCAGAAGGGAAACTATGTTGAGAATATACATGCACACCCGGCACAAAATACAAATCGACTAAACCTTGAAAATATGCCTTTGGCCTGGGCATATCAAAAATTCTTTTTAGTATCTGAGCAGTCAAGCCGGAAGAGATAAATGAAAATAGCCCGATAATTGAATATCTGATTCTAATCCAAAGTATAGGTATCAAAACAGAAACAAAGAATACGCCATCACCAATCATTGTCCAAAATCTAAACCATAAATCGAGAAACCAGGCATTATGAGCATTAAGCCATAGCAAATCTGCACCTTTGGGAAAAAGACTAAGCCTAAAAGCTCCATAAATCAAAAAGCACAAATAAAGAATTAAAAATATCTTATTGTCAATAATAATATCTTTAAAAGTCTTACTTTTTAGCATTTTTCTTTCTCGATTTCATTTCTTTTTTTAATTCTTTTGCCATTTCTTTCTGCATATCGTTGAGTTTTGCCAAAGCTTCTTCACGAATTTCTTCGTGAAGATATAGTTGAAGTGCATAATCCAATCGGCTGTCCAGATTGCCTAACACTTTATATGCCTCATTAACTTCGTTAAAGCGGTCAAGTAGGTATGGATCGTTGTCGTGCATGTCGGGATGATATTTTTTTACTAAAGAGTAATAAGCTTTTTTGATGTCGGCACCCGATGCCGTACGCTCCACTCCAAGTATTGTATAATAATCTTTTAATTTCATCCCTTATCTACAAAATTTCCATTTTACTCTTTAATCTACAAATATAATAATAATTAATGAAAAATTTCAAACTAACTTGTGTTTTGAATGTGATTTTAAGCTTTAAAATTTAGTATAAATATATGTTTAAAAAAAAATTTAAAAAAATTCAGGAAAGAGCAACAAATCTATTGGTATTTATAATTTTAAGTATT
>JAUQWR010000121.1 GCA_030835065.1 Candidatus Kapaibacterium sp. | reverse complement strand
GAAATCCAAAATGCTGATTTGTCGCTCAGACAAGCAAAAACAAATTTAATTCAGTCATATCATGAATATATGAATTCCAAAGCAGAACTCGATGCTCTCACAGGAAATATAAATTCAGAATATATTCAGATATTTAGTAATAGATTAGATAAGTAATAATAATATAAATGGAGTGATTTTAAAATGTTAAAGAGACAATCCAAAATACCAGCTGTTTTTGCAATTGCTTTGATTGCAATCGGTTCTATGTTTGTTTCTTCATGCCAAAAGAAGATCGAACCCGGCAAAAGTATCGAACAAATTAGAGCCGAAGATGGCGTTCCTATTCGTATTAAACAAATTGATATTAATGAATTTGATAAAGATTTGACTTTCTTCGCTACTTTGTCGGGCGTTAAAGAAACTATTCAAAAATCTATTCTTGCTGATAAAATTGTTAAGATTAGAGCTAAAGTCGGTGATAATGTTCGAGAAGGTCAATCCATTGTCGAATTTCCAAAAGACAACCCGACAATTCAATATGACCAAGCCAAGCTTGCTTATGATAATTCTAAAAAAACTTACGAAAGAATGAAGGAATTGCTCAAAGCTGGCGAAACTTCTCAACAGAATTTCGATAATGCCGAAACACAATACTTAGTGAATAAAAGAAATTGGGAATCTCTTCATAAAATGATTTATATCGAGGCTCCATTTTCAGGTACTATCGTCAATATGAAAGTCAAAGAAGGCGACCAGGTTGATGGCAATCAAAATTTATTCACTGTTGCTGTAATGAACAAAGTTATTGCTAAAGTTTGGGTTACTGCTACTGAAGTGGCTTATATTCGCAATGGTATGACTGCTACTATGAAAATTAATGGCAAAGAATATACCGGAAAAGTTTCTTTGGTTTCTTTAGGTATGGATTTGGAAAAAAGAGCTTTTGCTGTTGAAATTACTTTCGACAATGCAAAACGTGAACTTAAAAGCGGCATGACAAGCGATATTAAAATCAATGCTTATCGCAATTCTAAAGCTATTATGGTGCCACGCAACGTTATTGTTAAAGATGGTGATAATAAATATATTTTCGTCGAAAATAATGGAAAAGTGGAACGCAGAGTTGTAGAAACTGGTCTCGAAAGCGGTATCAATGTAGAAGTTACTAAAGGTATTCAAGCTGGCGACAAAGTCGTTATCGAAGGTATTGCTTTGCTTCGCGACGGTATAAAAGTAAAAGTGATTCAATAAGGTGATATATGAAAATTGCAAACAC
>JAUQWR010000120.1 GCA_030835065.1 Candidatus Kapaibacterium sp. | reverse complement strand
TCCAACACAATACGTAATTGTAAAATTATCGGTGGCGCCTATTCATCTACTTCAATTTATGGTGTAGTATTGAATGGTAGTATTAGTTCACTTACAACAACAGGTGCTGATAATGATAACTTTAGCTTGATTGAAAATCATATTTATAATGCTTATTATGGTGTTTATGTTTATGGCGTTTCAGGCTCAGTTGATAACTTAGTAATCAATAAGAATACTATTGGCCATACAACAGCTACTCAATCTATTGCATATAAAGGAATTGGTATTCAAGATTGTAATAATGCTCAAATTACAAATAATACTATCAGAAATATTATTAATCCGACTGGTTCAGTAACTGGTAATTATGCTGGTATTGATTTGGCTTCGGGTACAATTACAAATACAACAATTACTGGTAATTATATTACAGGTATAAACCAACCAAGTACAAGTGGTTATGGTGCTTTAGGTATCGATTTGCAATCAACAAGTATTAGTAATGTTTTGGTTGCTAATAATATAATTTCAAATCTTACTACATGTAATTACAATTCTACTACTATTTATTGGCATCCGGTTGGAATTTCCGTTCGTGGCGGTACTGGTATTAAAATTATTCATAATACTATCAACTTGTATGGTAACCAAACTAATGCCGGTACTTCTTTAAGTAATAGCTATGGTATTGCATTTACAAGCACTTCTCCAACGTCAGTAACTTTAAGAAACAATTTAATTAAAAATACTCTTAATCATAATGTTTCTGGTTCTGGTAACTTTGCAATTTATGTTCCAACAGGTTTCACAGGCTTTACTTCAATTGGTGGAAATGACTACTACACAGCAGCTGGTTCTAATGCAAGCAGCTATTTAGCAAAAATTACATCTACTAACGTAAGTGATTTAGCTACTTGGCTCACAAGCTATCCTGCAGATAATACTTCATTTGTTTCAAATCCTACATTTGTTTCAAATGAATTACCATTTATTGATATGCTTACAAATACAAACTTCTTTGTAGCTCTCAATTCTGATGTAACTACAGACTATCATAACGAAACAAGAACTATTAATAACAACGTTGTTGGTGCGGATATCTTCCAAGTTACTGGAGTAAACTTTACATCACTTCCAACAAGTGTAGCTAAATGTGCAGGATTTACTCAAGTTTGGTCGTTTACTCCTTCTATAACAGGTTTTGTTGATGGTATTGCACGTACTGGTACAAATGGTGACAATTCTTTATATTCTTATAACTGGTATTACAATGAAAATCCTGTAGATGAAGAAAGTGGTGAATTTTCTGTTAATAGAAATGAACTGATACTTTTATCATCTCAAGAATGGAATGCTGGTAATTATTATTGCCAATTTACATTTATGGGCAACACATATACTACAAATACTTCAACTTTAGGTATGGAAGTTCCTGTTGCTATTGACAATCCAAAGAACACTTACACAGGTTGTATGCACGATCCAAACATCGTAATGTCTGTTAGTGCTAGTGGTACTATCATTGGTTACAAATGGTTCAAAGAAACAAGTCCAAACGTTTGGACAGAAATTCTTGGCGAAACATCAAGCACATATGTGAAACCAATGGGTACATATAATGACATGGTTGGTACTTATAAAGTACAAGTATTAGGTCCAGGCAACTGCGGTCCAGCTTTCGAAGAAGCTACATACAAAATCTCTATGGATATTCCATTAGAATCAGCTACATTCAAAGCAGAAGATGCAGAAGGTCATGAACTTGATTATATGTTGCTTTGTGAAGAATCTTACATTAAATTCTCAGTTATTCCAGGTCCTGGTACAATCACTGGTTACCAATGGCAAGTAAAACGCAATAATGTATGGATAGATCTTCCTGTAGTAGAATATCCATCTGCAATTACACCTACATTGATAATCGAAAAATCACGTCCGGATCAATCAGGTGAATACCGTTGTATCATCAAAGGTTCTCCTGCATGTAACTTAGATTTATATGCTGAAACACAAATTAAAGTATGGCCTCGTTTCAAATTTGCTTACGAACCAGAATCACAAACAATTTGCGAAAACGAAAATATTAAACTTGGCGTAGTTGGCGATGGCGAAATTTTGGCTTACCAATGGTTGAAAGACGGCGAACCAATCGATGCTGTTAAAAATCCGACTGCTATTACTCCTTTCTTGGAAATTAGCAAAGCAGATTATTTAATGTCAGGTTCATACGTAGCTCAACTTACAATTAAGGATTGCAGAGGCATAATGAATGTTTATACTGCTCCTGCTCAAGTTTATGTAATGCGTGCTACTCAAATCACAAAACAACCTGCTGCTATCACATTAGTTGAACTTGGTTCTAAAGTTGAATTGGTTGTAGAAGCTCACCACAAAGGCAAAACTCCTCCATTCTACAAAGACAAGTTCCAATGGTATCGTTACAATGCATCAACACAAACAAGCACAACATTAGTTGATAATGCAAAATTTGCTGGTACTACTTCTTCAGTATTGTCTATCAATCATGTAGAAGCTTCTGATATCACAGAAAATGGCGATTATTACTATGTAGTAGTTGAAGGTCTTTGCGGAAATGCTACTTCATCACCTGCATTGATCAACGAAGCTGCTAAATTAACTATTAAGACTCAGCCTCAAGGCGCTACAGTATGCGAATCAAATCCTGTTAAATTAACATTCGAAGCTGAAGCAAACAGCAGCAAATATACTGTTGAATATTCATGGTATAAAGATGGTGCTTTGATTCAAAATGCTAATACTAACGAATTGACAATTACTGGTAATACTACAGATGCTGGCAAATATAAAGCAATTGCTAAGATTGCTAATATGCCAAGCATTAAAGTTGAATCACAAGAAGTTGAAGTAATAGTTAATGTTGGTCCAACAATTTCTACACAACCTTTGGCAAAAGTTGATTTGACAGCTGGCAAAGATTTAGAATTGTCTGTTGTTGCTGCTGGTAGTGGCACATTGACTTACGAATGGTACAAAGACGGTGCTGCAATTGCAAGCTCCAATACAGCTTCATTCAAGAAAACAAATGTTGATGTTAATGATGCTGGTACTTACACTGTAAAAGTTACAAATACTTGCGGCGAAATTACTTCTGCTGCTTCAGTTGTAACTGTTACTAAGACAGGTATTGTAAGTGTTTATGATATTAACGGTTACAATAGATTATTGCCTGTTACTCCAAACCCAATCTCAAATAGTGCAGTTATAGCATTCGAATCTACTTCAGATGCTCATGCTAGATTGGCTATTTCTGATATTAATGGTAAGGAATTGACAGTATTGTTTGATAATAGTGCAAATTCAGGAATCAATAGAATTAACTTCAATCCATCAGATTTGATGTTGGCTAATGGTTCATATATTGTTACATTGAATCTTGCTGGTCAAACTTATTATGCAAATATAGTTATTGCCAGATAGTAGGCACTAATTAAATCAAAATTAGCCCGGGTTTTTATCCGGGCTTTTTTTATTTCTAAACTTATATAGACATTTTAGTAAAATTGATTAAATTGCAGTTTTGCTTATTGATAAATACTAAACTATATGGGTATAAAATTATCAGCTTATATCTCTAAAAGATTTGCAAACTCTTCTAAAAGAAGATTTCTTAGTTTTGCTCGTATAATTGCATTTTTGGGTGTTGCTCTAGGGACTATTGCTCTTATTATGTCTTTATCAATACTTGATGGTTTCGAAAACGAACTCAAAAAATCATCAATAAGCTTTACTTCACATATAAATGTAACCAAAATTAATACTAAACCAATATCTGATTATCCTTTCTATCAATCCAGACTTTTAAAAGAATTTCCTCAAATTGAATCTGTTAGTCCGGTTATCGAACGCGAAGCTCTAATAAAATCAAAATTTAATGTGGAAGGCGTTTTGATAAAAGGTATTGATCATAATGCTGATATTTCTGGAATCACTACAAAATTATACCAAGGTACTTTTGATTTTGATACCAGTGCAGTCAAAAAACAAGTTGTATTGGGCAAAGCATTAGCAGATAAAATGACTGTAAAAGTAGGAGATGATATTGCACTTTATGTATTAAAAGGATCGGCGTCAGAAATTAGTGATTATAACGTTAGCAAATTCGAAGTTATTGGTATTTATCAGACTGGTATGATGCAATACGATGATGTGCTTATATATATGCCGCTGAATAAACTTGCTGCTTTTATTAAATATCCTGATAATTCTTGCTTGAAATTTGAAATAAAATTAAAAAATTTAGATAATATTAATAAAATTTCTTCGAAAATAATGGATAAAATGGGATTCCCATATTATACAATGACCTATTATGAACTTCATAGTTCAATTTTTTCTTGGATAGAACTTCAAAAAGAACCGATACCTTTAGTGCTTGGTTTGATTTCGATGGTAGCTGTACTTAATATAATAACGACTCTGCTGATTACTGTAGTCGAAAAAACTCATTCTATCGGTATATTGAGGACATTAGGAATCAAACGCAGAGACTTATTGTTTTCATTTATTCATCAAGGTATGATGATAGGAATAAGCGGAGCTTTTGTAGGTGCAGCTTTAGCATTAATATTTTGTTACTTGCAGCAAAATTATGGTTTGATTTCTTTAGATGGAGAGATTTATTTCCTTAATAAGCTTCCTGTAACCATCAACTATATTCATTATCTTGTTGTAATCAGCGGTTCTATTATTTTATCATTTATTTCGACAATTTTAACGGCTTGGATTGCTTTGAAAATTTCTCCAATTAAAGCAATCAAATTTATTTAAGGAGTATAAATTGACAAAAGTACTTATTGATAATGTTACTAAAATTTATCCAAACGGTAATAAAGCTGTTGATAATGTTAGTATTGATATAGATGCAGGCGAATTTGTAGTATTGGTCGGACCATCAGGTTGTGGCAAATCTACTTTGTTGAGAATGATTGCCGGACTGGAAGATATTAGCAGTGGGAATATTTTTTTTGACGATCAAATTGTGAATGATACTTTAGCTAAGCATAGAGATATTGGCATGGTTTTCCAGAATTATGCTCTTTATCCTCACTTAAATGTATTTGATAATATTGCTTTCCCACTAAAAATTAAAAATGAATCTAAAGACAATATTAAACATAGAGTGGAAGAAATTGCCGAATTAGTTGGTCTTAGCGATTTATTAAGACGTAAACCTAAAGAATTGTCTGGCGGTCAAAGACAAAGAGTAGCATTGGGAAGAGCTATTGCAAAGCAACCTAAAGTATTTCTATTTGACGAACCATTGTCTAATTTAGATGCTAAACTAAGAGTGCAAATGCGTACTGAGATTATTAATCTTCAGAAAAAACTTGGTACTACTTCAATCTATGTTACACACGACCAAGTAGAAGCGATGACAATGGGATCTAAGATTGTGCTGATGAATCAAGGTGTTGTTCAGCAAATTGATAGCCCCGACGGGATATATTCAAATCCTTCAAATATATTTACTGCCGGATTTATTGGCAGCCCTCAAATGAATTTTTTCGAGGGGAAAATTTCGCGTGAAAAGGGCTTTAGATTTATTGAAAATAATTCTAATATAGAATTTGAAATTGAAAATAGTGAATTTAATAATTATTTAGCCAAAGAAATTAAAAAGATAAAATTTGGTGTCAGACCGGAGATGATTAAAGTCTCTGATTCAATCATTCCAAATATGTCTTATTTTAAATCTAAAATTATTAATATTGAATATTTAGGTCATGAAACATTGATTTATTTCAAAACTAATACTGTACTTTTGTGTGCAAGAGTAACTGGCAGACAAGAGTTTGCACTTGACAAGGATACTTATTTTTGTTTTGATTCGTCAAATCTACTTGCATTTGATGCAAAAGGTGATAGAATTTATAATTGGGAAAAAGAATGATTGAAAGAGTTTTATATAGGTTTGCTTTAGCTGTATGTGTTTACTTCAGTACATTTTATATAGTGTTTGACTACCTTGCTTATCGAAGGATTATCAAATTTAATTATATGCAAGAGCTAAAGTTTTCATTGCCTTTTGCTGCTTTTTTTGCTCTTTTATGGATGTTAATTACATTAAAAGATCTTAAAAAAGATAATAAGAACTAATCAATAGTTTGTTATCCTAATTTCTTGAATATGTGCTTGTTTCTTAAAAGCAATAATATTCAAATATGTAGAGACAGATCTAAGACCTGTCTCTACATAACAAAAATTAGGAAAGCCATTTTATTAGAATGAGACTCAATACGAGTTTTACGACAGTATCCCTTCTTAATATATATTCTAAATATTCAAAATTTGGATTAATCAACTAATTGACCAATACTATCAATTAATTCTTGGGCTTGATCCTTATCAGGAGCTTCAGAAATAATTCTAATTATGGGCTCAGTATTAGATTTTCTGATTTGAACCCAAGAGTCCTTAAAATCAACTCTAACACCATCATCTAAGTTAATCGAAGCATTGGTGAATTTTGCTTTAATTTTGTCAATAGTTGTGCTAAGATCACCTGAAAAACCCTGTTTATGTTTTAGCATAGCATATTTGGGATATGAATCAGCAATTTTCGATAGTGATGATTTTTTGATAGCTAATAAATGAAGTAGCAAAGCAATACCAACTAATGAGTCTCTGCCGTAATGACATTCAGCCAGGATTACTCCACCACTACCTTCGCCACCAATTATTGCTCCAACTTGCTTCATTTTTTTGACAACATTAATTTCGCCCACAGCAGCTCTTTCGATAGAGCAATTATGAGCAGCAGCGATATCTTCGCATATTCGAGTAGTCGAGAGATTTACTACTGCTTTGTTTTCAGCATTTTTCCTTGAGAATACAGAATCAATAGCTATCGAAATTGTAAGTTCTTCGCCAATAGGATTTCCATTTTCATCTATTAGTACTAATCTGTCTGCATCCGGATCGACCGAAATTCCTGCATCTGCTTTATGAAATTTTACTGCATCTGCCAATTGAGTTAAATTTTGTGGAAGTGGCTCTGGAATATGTGGGAATATTCCGGAATTATCGCAGAATAATTCTATTACTTCAATGCCAAATAGTTTTAAAAATTTTGGAACAATAATTGAACCCGAAGCATTAACAGCATCAACAACAACTTTAAGCTTTGAGGATTTAATATTATCAATAATATCAGGGTTCAAATAATCT
>JAUQWR010000119.1 GCA_030835065.1 Candidatus Kapaibacterium sp. | reverse complement strand
TAATACAATCGCATGGCAGTGAATATCCAAAACTTATTACATTAAGAGGAACTTCAAGCGGAACTAAAATTCCTTTACCAATAAGAGTTGTTTTAGAAAATCTAATGCAAGGCGATGAAGCATAAATTGAAAGACTATCGTAATAATCTTTTGCCTGGCTTGGTACAAATTCAATAACTACTTCAACTCTTTGGCCAGGAGAAAAAGTAAAACTTTTCAATGTAGGCTTTACTATTCTGAAACCATCACCAATACTTAGGCTGTCTAGTAAGATAGTTACATTTGCAATATTCTCGATTGTTACTGTATCTAATCTTGTTTCGCCTACTTCAATTGTTTCGAACATAATTGTTTCGTCTGATGATAATTTTGGAACAACAGAACTACCCAAAAGAATAACAGACCAATTTATGTCTGGCGAGCTTGTTTTGTATTCAAGAAAAGCTTTGTCGGCTCTGTCTATATTTAGGTCATTAGGTGTATATTTAAATTCAAATTCAAATGATTGATTATTGCTAAGGTTGAGTGAGCTCGGCAGGCTGATTGGATTAACTAAAGTAAATCTATTTGCAGGGTCTTTTAAATTAAAATTTGTAAGAGTCAAATTATTACCACTTACATTTTTAATACTGATTTTTCCGTTCTTCGATTCACATCCTAATACATTTACAATTTGCATTACTGCAGGATTATATTCGAATTCTTGAATAATTCCTTTACCTTTTACTATTATACATTTAGAACCATAGCATTTTTGTTCAAAAAAGCAGAAAAAGTCTTCGAAATCACCAGCCACTGTTGGTTTGAATGTAACCGGAATAAACGCATTTCCTCCATTAGGATTTAGCCCCGCACCTTTTGCTCCATTAAGAAAGAATGCATTTCCTAGTTTTAAATAATAGGAAGCATTGAGAAAATCTTTAGATAAGTTACTTGTTTTAATTGGTATTGTAAGTTCTCTACCAACTACGACAGTACCAAAATCGACAGTATCTGTTTCGAACACAATATCAGCAGAAAAACCTGTAGCTTTGATATAAATTGGTTTACGAATAGTACAACCACCGGCATTTACAATAAAAATAATTGAATCATTGTAAATTCCTGCTTTGGTAGGGAGAAATCTGAAATAATTTGGTCTGTATCCAGTTGCAGGAGTTAATGTGATTGGAAATCTTAAGGGTTTTGAAATAAATTGATCGGGTACTATAATAGAATCGACACGAATATCAAAGCCTAAATTATTTTCCCAATAATACTCTATAGCATCAGAAGCGAAATCAACACATATTTTTCCAAAATCAATTGAATCAAGTCTATTGAAACTATTATCAGTAACTTTTATGGCTTCATTTACTTTTCCTGAAATTGGAATTAATCGAAGTGTCTGGCATTTATCATTAGAATATACTCTTAATGTGTCTTGATAAAACATAGTAGAGTCAGCTGAATAAAATCTAATCGTATAGTCTTTGCATTCGTTAGCTTGCAGTGTGTCGGGTAAAGAAGCACCAATTATTCTAAAAATTTGTGGGAATGAAGTGCTAATTGAACTAATAACTATTGGTTTTGCGGCACCAGATTTATTTGTATTATTGCAGATTCTAATTGTTGAATCAATATATGGTTTTTCAATACATCTTGCAATAAGTGAATCAAACTTTATCTCATCTGTAGAATAAGATAATTCTGTGACTCTGGTTATGGATATTGGTATATCTATAATTTTCCAATTACAAGCATTGATATTTCTCAATTCCATAATCGTATTGATAGTACCGGTAAAATTACCATCGACAATTATTGAAAAAGTATTTGAAGATCTTGGTGATAAATCAAGCCAAGCACCTTGTTTTGAAGTATAAGTTTTGCCTGCAATCGAAAAACTAAAAAATTCGTTATCTTCTTGCTTATTATTGAAAGCCAAACGCACACGCGTTCCGCAAATTGAAGTATCTGTAACTTGCACAACATATTCTTTGCGAGAATCACAATATAAAGTATCGTTTATTGCTTTTGCCGATACAATATATCCTTTGTCGTAACCACGATCGGACCAATCACAATAAGCACCACTTCTTGCATATCCGGTATTATGATTGGGAGTGGCATCGCACATAACAAAAACACTTGGTTCGGAGTTGAATCTGTAATAAAGAACTAAATTTTTTTCATTACCAGCTAAAGATACATCTTTTAAGCAAAGTAAATCGTTAGAATTTAGCGTTTTGCTCCATATTCTAAATTCATCTAGCTCACCCAAAAGAGTTCGATTTAAATTGAGATCATTAAGCACTGCATTGGTACTTCCAATTTGCACCGAAAGCTCATCATTTTCGGGAGTATTCAGGGATTTTGCAGGAAAAGCAGGGTTATATGCGTTTACTTTTTGAATCCCATTAATAAAAATCGAAGCTGTAGCTTTATTTCCATCAAAAACACAAGTTATATGTGTCCATTTATTATATAAACTCGATGCCGAAGTAGATGCTATTGTATTATCTGCAGCGCCTTGCCTGCCTTTAAATCCATTGACTTCAAAAATTAAGCTGTCTTTTTCATCAATATATATAGTCCACACATCATTTTTATCTTCGGCGGGTCCCCATATACCGGCAATAAATTGTTTTTTGCCGGATTGTCTTTGAGCTTTAATCCAAAACTCGACCGACATGGCTGTATCGATGCGAGCTAAGGCAGATGATTTATCTACATCTACATAATGAGCGCCTTTGCCTTGAGTAACTTGTAATTTTAAAGACCTGCCAACGCACCACCTCAAAGAATCACACTCTTCGTAAGAATATGATTTTATAGAAGAAAAGATTAAAAAAAATGCAAAAATGAGTATAAAATTTTGTAATTTCATATTTATTTTAATTAAATTATGTAACTTTTTTAAGCTTAAATTAATCTTAATATAAATAATAAGAGAACTTAAGCATTTTTAGGCTTAACGAAATAGTAAGGGAATAATTTTTAATAATTGGAGTTCACATGCGTTTGATTTACGGGCTTTTAGCTTTAGTAATGATTAGTTCGATTTGTTTTGCACAAATACCTGAAGAAATTAGAGATTTCTCTCAACCTTTGGAATTTAAAATTTCCAAACCTCATCATTTTGAATTAGACAAGTACAAAAGAAAAATTGCAAATAGCACATTGGAATCAAAAATCCAAAGAGAAAAATATGATGTCTTAAATTATGACATTTTTATGGATTGGACAAATCCACTAAGTAATAATCCAAAGAACTTTAATTATACCGGCAAAGTAACATTAAAATTGAGAATAGACTCTGCTAATACTAATGTTATCAAACTAAACTCAATAGACAATCAAGACTTTGTTGTTAAAGTTGATAATCAGATTGCTTCATTTGTTTATGATACAGCAAATGGTTTATTGAATATTAACCTTGGTAAAACTGCTCAAAAAAATGACGTTTTGAACATTGAAGTTTCCTACACTCATATATTCAAGCAATATAGAGGCTTTTTCCCATATCAGAAAGG
>JAUQWR010000118.1 GCA_030835065.1 Candidatus Kapaibacterium sp. | reverse complement strand
CTTTATAAAAATAATCCGCTGACTCATCACTGTTTCAGCGGATTTGTTCTTTCTATATGCTATATTCTATAATACGTAGTGTAGTTGTGATTGGGGTGTAACTTGTTATGATTTTGTTTAATACATGTTAAATTAAATTTGATCAATTGAAAATATAACAGCTACAAAGAAATTCTGATATGTACATTTAACAAAAAACCTTTGAGTTTGTGCTCAAAGGTTTTTAAAACTATAATTATATAATTCTTATAATTGATTCAATTCATCAATTGCAAGTTCGTGATTTGGATTTAATTTGCTAGCCCATTCAAACATTTCTCTTGCTTCTTCTAAATAGCCACTCATTTTGAAACATAGACCTGAGCCATAGCAGGCTTCATCATTATTTGTGTTTATCTTGAGTGCAGCCTGGAAGAATTGAATAGCACCATCATAATCTTCATCTTTTAGCATCAAATTTCCTGAATAAACAAAAATATCGTCAAGACTTATAGCTAAACTTGTGTAGTTTTTCTGATTGGTCCATAAATCAATAACGTTAGTAATTAATTCTAGAGCTTCAATATAATTACCTTTCATGCTTTGCAAATGTGCTTGCATAAATACGTTGTCAGGATTAATTGGATTTATATCTAGTGCTTTTTTGTTGAACTCATGTGCTTTAATAATATCATTATCGTCTAAAGCAATTTCTGTAAGTCTATTATATATATGATTAAAATCTTTTTTCTTTAAGCATGAAGAGTTCAAAGAGTCCAAATAGATTTGCTTAGCGTCAGCAAAATTGCCATTATGATAAAGGTATTCAGCTTCGCAATATTTAAGGTAATCGTCTTCAAATTCAACTGTGCTTTGCTCAAGACGCTTTGCCATATCTGTGCCAAAAATATAATCAAGGCGCATAAGAGCTTTGATTGTAGCTCTACGCCAAGTCCAATGTTTACGCGCGATATAAGAAGCAATTCTACCAGACTTATAAATCGAAGAAGGATTTGCCACAATGTGCTTGAGTATAGCAGCGAGTTCGTCTTCGTTTGGTTCGAGCACAAATGCATTACCAGTAAGAGGCTTGCCATCCATCTCATTACCTAAATATCTTTTTTCTGCACTAATCTTCCAAGCACAGAAAGAATCAACAAAATCATCGGTTGCACCTGAATCAGTTACAATAACAGGAAGTCCGGAAGCCATAGCTTCTAAAGTAGGCAAAGAAAAACCTTCACCTCTATATGGAGATACAAATACATCGCATGCTCTATACAAAGATGCTATTTCTTCTTCACTTAAATCTTGATCGATATATATAATTTCAGGAGCTAAAGCATTTAATTTATGCTTTTCGATAATTTCCTTTGCTGTCTGACCTTTATAAAAGGAATTTCCTCCCATATCTTTAACTACAAGAGCAACGTTGTCAGACGATTTAAATGTTTTTGTATATGCATTTAAAAGAATATCAAAACCTTTGCGATAAATTGTCCCACCTACAAATAAAAATTTAATTTTCTTAGTAGTACCTAACTGA
>JAUQWR010000117.1 GCA_030835065.1 Candidatus Kapaibacterium sp. | reverse complement strand
CTTTTAATATCAAACGACCATACAGTATCAATATTAACTGTATTAAGAACTGCATGTGATTTTATTGGAATTGCAGCCAATAAAATTGTTAATAAAAGCAAAATACGTTTCATCAGGATACTCCATTTGAATAATCGATGCAAATCGATAATGACAGATACATTTTAACAATGACCCATAAAACAACATTTTGTCTCAACAAAATTCGAATTTTTGATTTTCTTATTAATTTTGCTTAGGGTTCATGAAATGAATCCTTACGAGATTTTTTTTAATTATCATCAATATCATAATTCAGATTTATTATTTACTTCTTTATCACTTGTTCTGAAGCAATAATCTTAGCTCCCGAAATAAAGTTTACAAAATAAACGCCTTTAGGCAAAGCACTTATATCAATTTCATTTTTGCTTTCATCTGGAATAAATTCAAGTATTTTTTCACCGGTCAATGAGTATATTACTAATTTATCATATACCATTTTATTTCTTATCATATCAAAGCGCAAAACTCCATTAGTCGGATTGGGATACATAATTGGTTTCCCTAAAATATTTTGGATTTTTGTCTTTGTCCAATCAATTTGATTCAAGCAAGGAATGTTATAATAATCTTGAGTATTGCTTAAAGATAAATATTTGCTATCGTCGGGAGTAATATCAAAAAATCCGAAGGAATACTTATTTTCCCTTCTCGAATAAACAGGTACCATCGTGTTTAAATCAATTATCCGAGTAAGAGTATAAGGATTTTCCGCAGTAATAATTTGATAATATCCCGTGCTTTCTGATATCAAATAATTACCTGAATTAAAATAAAGGATTTCGTCTCCATCTGGAATAATATATAAAACCGAATCATCCTCTGTACTCATAATTAGACATTCAGAATCTAACTGACCTTCCTTCATATAATAATCACGATAATTACGTATTGCAGACCAATTTTTTCCGTTGGGGTTGACTTTTATTCTACTAACAGATTGCTTTATATCGTGATTAAAATCAGAGTCCCAAATGTTCCGTATTTTTTTAAAAGTTTTTAAATTGATCCAATAAAAGTAATTGTTGAAATCATTATTGAAAAGTTCAGTGATATAAACGATTGCTGTTGTATCAGTAACAGCTACAAAATCTTCTAGTTTGTTAATTCTTGGATTAATCAAATAATGCGAACTTATCAATTTTTTTGAAATATAGTTATACTCAATAAATTTATCCATTGAAGCAGGTGTAGTATCATATAATGCAATATAGCAAATGGAATCTTTTTTAGAAATGTAAAAATCGGAACAATTTGTAAATGGCAGAGAGTCTATTATTTCCATTGTATTAGCATTAATAGTAAATATTTTATCCTTTTCATAACCTGGTAAAAAAAGTATGTAATTTCTATCCATAGAAAATTCTAAATCGCATGATAGACTACTACCATCTTGGAAATGCAATTTCTCTTCTATAGTTTTAGTGTTAATATTAAGAAAGCTAATTGCGAATTTTGAACTTGAGTCGACTCTACAAGGTAATAAGGCAATACTGTCATTTAAGAATCTTATAGTGCTCACACTTGGGATTCCTATCTGTTTTGTCCATAAAGTATCAATTACAACTGCATGTGATTTTATTGGAATTGCAGCCAATAAAATTGTTAATAAAAGCAAAATACGTTTCATCATGAAACCCTTTACATTAATAATTCAACAAATATTTGAAATCACTTTCAAATATATGGACAAATAATATATAGATATAATAAAATACTTAGTTGCTTAAAGGAATCTTTTAAATATCACATCAGTTCCGAATAAGGAAACATCACAATATTTAGTAACATTCATTTTGAATCACATCCAACACTTCACATGAAGTATTTCAAGAATTATTTCAATATTAATTAGCAATTATCATTTTCAACTAACTAAGCTCTTGAAATAATGCTTATTAAAATACAAAATATTCTTTGCAAAAGTCTAATACTTTTTTATTATTTTTTTAATTTACTAAAGAATTAATTATGTTTTAATTCTTATTTAATTTAAATTAAATCATGATAAACAAAAAAAAATAGGGTAATAATTAGAACCACTCCATTGATGTTTTATATGTATATAACACTAAATCTGCTCGAAGAAATGTCTGATTTTTTATCTGTTAATTATGAATTGATTGTTAATCGTTTTTTTAGAATAGCACAAATATAAAAAAAAGAGGCAGTCTTTTGGACCACCCCTTTCATTGCATTCATCATGAAGCAATTCCCTTATCCTAATCTTTCATCTCTTTTAAAACACGTTCCATATCCGTCCATGATATCGGTTTAGTCAAGTAAGCATGTGCACCGTGTCTAATAGCTTCATGGTAAATGTTTTCATCTTCACAAGCACTGTAGAGGAGAACTTTCGCTTTTGAATT
>JAUQWR010000116.1 GCA_030835065.1 Candidatus Kapaibacterium sp. | reverse complement strand
TTTTTTAAAGCAAATCGGATAATAAATCCTAATGCAAAAGGAATACCCAGATAAATCATTACTGATTCTGCAATCTGAGCTATTGAAATATTTACTTGGAAGGTTTTAAGCCCAAACACAGATGGAAGTAAGCCTAAAAAGAAGTATGCATAAACCGAAAAGAAAAGTATTTGAAAAATCGAATTGAAAGCAACAAGACCTGCAGCATACTCTCTATCTCCACCAGCCAAGTCGTTCCACACAATTACCATAGCAATACATCTTGCCAATCCGATCATGATAAGTCCAGCCATATATTCAGGTTTGTCTGGCAAAAATATTATCGCTAATACAAACATTAAAATAGGACCAATAATCCAATTCTGAATCAATGAGAGAGTTAATACTTTTTTATTCTTAAAAACATCGAATAGTTCTTCATATTTTACTTTAGCAAGAGGAGGAAACATCATAAGTATCAATCCAATTGCGATAGGAATATTAGTAGTACCAGAGTTAAATCCATTCCAAAAATTAACTATCGACGGGAAAAAGTATCCCCATAGCACTCCTACAAACATTGCCAGGAATATCCATAGAGTAAGATATCTGTCTAAAAATTTTAATTTTGCCTTCATCATCTTCTTCTCATTTTATTAAACAGCGAATTATACAAATTTAAATATATATAATTATATATAAAATTATTTTTCATTTCGCTTTTCAACGAATTGTTATATATTAAATTTCCTTACTACTAATTATTAATACAATATTCATTTATTATTAAATATTTTAATATTATATTAAATTTTTGAAGTATTATTGAAATTTATAATTGCCTTATCTTATAAAGTAGGAAATAATCTCTAATTTCGCTTTAATGTATTTTGGCATAATTTGAACAAATGACTTGTTTAATCGTATAAATAGATGAATTAATTATTGGAATTAAAAATGATAATTAGAACAGAACAAATTAAAGATTATGACGCAGTTTATGAGTTAACTGAATTGGCTTTTAAAACAATGCCATTTGCTGATGGAGACGAACAAGATTTAGTAGTCAGGCTCAGAAATAGCGATGCTTTTATTCATGATTTATCAATAGTTGCTGAGCAAGATGGGAATATTGTTGGGCATATTATGCTTACTCTCGGGCATATCGAACACGAAGATGTAATTATCGATACTTTAGTTTTAGCTCCGGTATCAGTTCATCCAGACCATCAAAACAAAGGCATAGGCTCAATTTTGATTAGAGAAAGTATTAACCGTGCTAAAACTCTTGGTTACAAATCAATTAATCTTGTCGGTCATGAAAAATATTATCCTAGATTTGGCTTCAAACCTGCCAGCAATTGGGGAATTAAAATGGAATTAGAAGTTCCGGACCAGAATTTTATGTTTTTGGAATTATTTGAAAATTCTTTAAAAAATTCACAAGGCTTATTGAAATATCCAAAGGAGTTCAATTTTGATAACAAAGGAAATAAGACCGAAGATTGATATCAAGCTTCAGCCAAAAGATAAATATATGGAATATTTGGGATTGCTCCTGATTTTTTCAGTCTGGGTGCTTTTTCTTTATTTTTGGTTTAGTTTGCCTGATATTGTACCTATGCATTTCGATTTTAAAGGCAATATTGATCGTTGGGGCAATAAAAATGAGTTGATCTTGCTACCTATTATTACAAGTGTATTATATATTGGTATGACTATTATCAATAAATTTCCTCATAAATTTAATTTTCCTAGCGAAATTACTGCAGAAAATGTTGAGAAACAATACATTTTGGCTACACGGTTTATTAGATCATTGAAGATAACAATTGCTTTGATGTTCAATTTAATTTTAATACACATAGCAAATTCAATTAATGGTAACACAAAAATGGAATTCTTGCTTTTTCCGGCATTAATTATTGGAATTTTTTCGCAGCTTATTATTTATTTAATTAAAGCTAATAAAAAATAGCCCGGAGGGACATTTAACAAGGTGAATGACCTCCGGACTCAGGGTAATCATATTATTTATTAGGGTTTTAGGTTTAAACTTAGTTTTATTTTTGTGAAATATATTGTTGTAATACCTTCATATCCTGAATCGGTGCCAATACAAATCCACAAATTGCCATTAGCATCGGTTTTGGCCACATATTCAGTATTATTTTTTCTATTTATTATTGTGTATTCATACTTTTCTTTGCCATTGGATATGTCTCCAATTATTTTTAGATCACTTCCTTCAGTGGATTGCTGACCTTTGCCTATGTTTAATGTGACATATTCTTGTGTTTCTAATAATCTCTTAGGCTCTATTTCTGAAGCACCTGCCTTAAGTACTACTGAAGCACCCGGGCTGCCACCTACTCCAACTGAATTTTGTGGTGGCTCAGTTGCTAAATTTATATCCAAACTTACTTTGTAATTTGAATTTGGCTTCAAGTTTGTAATTTTCTTTTTAATATACATAAACAAATCGTCGCTATGGTTATTACTTTGCAGCTTCATTCCATTGCCAGTAAGCGGATTTGGTAAATTTTCGATCGCATAATTAAAATTATATATCGTATCTAATTTGGGATTTACATCTGTAAATTCAGCTTGCCACATATCAGAAGTAGAATTAAACACATACTCGTATTGTACATTCTCAATTGGTTTCGGATCTATAATATCATCTTCCTTATCACATCCGATAATTGCAAAAATCATTAATGACATCAAAAAATATTTCATAATTTTTCCTTTGTTTATTTTTTAACCTCATAGTAAATTACACTTCAAATTAAGAATGGTTGCATAAAATGAAAAAATTTAAAAAGAAAATATATAAATATTTTAAAATATTAAGTTTCCTGAGCATAGTTTTAATAATATTATCTATTATTGCAATAGTATATGCAGATAATACTATCGAAAAATCTGCGAAGGGTCTGTTGTATTCGGATTCAGATTCAATAAAATCCAATAAAGTAGGTTTATTGCTTGGTACCTCGAAATACATTGCACGCAATCGCACCAATTTCTTTTATAAATATAGAATTGATGCAGCTATAGAATTATTTAAAAAAGGAAAAATTAAAGCTGTATTAGTAAGTGGTGATAATAGAAAAAAGACTTATAATGAACCTAATAATATAAAAAATGATCTTATTGCCGGTGGGATTCCTGATTCAGTGATTTATTTGGATTATGCAGGTTTCAGAACCTACGACTCTATGATTAGAGCCTATAAAGTATTTGGCCAATCCAAATTTACTGTAATTTCTCAAAAATTCCATAACGAAAGAGCTATTTATATTGCTAAGAAATTAGGTTTGGATGTTGTTGGATTTAATGCAAAGGATGTTGTGCAGTATTCAACATTCAAGACTAAAGTTAGAGAAAAATTTGCAAGAGTAAAAGTATTTTGGGATTTATTTACTAGCGCAAAACCTAAATTTTTGGGTGAGCCGGTTCATATAAAATAAAAATACTTCATAATAACCTATACTTACAATAATTAAAAGCATATACTATATATGAATAATTTATTTAATATTAAAATATTGAATATTGAAAACCAACAAAAAAACCATTACTGTCATGAGAAGGATTCCTTTCAACTCCTTTTGTATTTCCATTTGAAATATGTAAATGTCTAATACCAAAAATAATGGAATTGCTCTTTGAAATGGATATTATTGCACCTATTCCATATTTTGTTGTACCATTTAAATATGTTCCTTTCCTATTGTCTTCTTTAGATGGTTTTGGAAAATAATTAAAAAAATATACTAAACCACCACCAGATTCAAAATAAATTTTAAATTTATCTTGATTTATTGCATAGAACCTTGCAAATGGTCTTATTGCAATACCTTGGGTATCATTATACCCATCTTTTGCAAAATACAAATCAAATTCAGCACCAACAGACATCCACTTTCGTAACATATAATCGAAGCCTGTATTTGTTTGAGATATAAAGGTATGAGGATACTTATACCCCCATGAAAAACCATTTTCGTTATAAATTGAAATTTTATTTTGCAGTGTACTATCTTTTTCTGTAAATAATAGACAAGCACCAGCAATAGCAGATGGTACAATCAATCCCATCGATGTATGTAATTTAATTGGTTCAAAACCAAGTGGATTTTCATACCATTTATCTCCAATAGGATATCCAGCTATGATTTCTTTAATGCTAAGAATTAGAAAAACAAAAATTAGTATTATTTTTTTAATCATAATCATTTTCTCAAAAAATCAAAAAGGACTGTCTCAAATAATTAAAAATATCTTTGAGACAGCCCAATTTTTTTATATTATATTCAATTCTTTACCAACTTTGATAAAGGATGCAATAGCCTTATCCAAATGTTCTGTTTCGTGAGCAGCAGAAATTTGAACTCTGATTCTATCTTTGCCTCTAGGCACAACAGGGAATGAGAAAGCAGTAACGTAAATTCCTTCTTCCAACATTCTATTAGCAAAATCGACTGCCAATTGTGAGCAATTAGGATATTTACCAAACATAATAGGAGTGATTGGGTGAATACCGGGCATAATATCAAAGCCGGCTTCAGTCATTTCTTTGCGGAATCTTTTTGTATTTTCTTCGAGTTTATCTCTAAGATAAGTAGAAGAGCTAAGCAAATCGATAGCTTTAATTGTAGCACCAGCAACAGCAGGAGCAATTGTATTAGAGAATAGATATGGGCGAGCTTTATTTCTCATCCATTCAACTATTTCTTTTCTGCCTGAAATACAACCACCAGAAGCACCGCCAAGAGCTTTACCAAATGTTGTAGTAATAATATCAATTCTATTCATTACATTGAAATGCTCGTGCACTCCACGGCCAGTTTTGCCCATAAAACCTGAAGAATGGCTTTCGTCAATCATTACCAAAGCTTCATATTTTTCAGCTAAATCGCAAATCTCATCTAATTTTGCAATATCGCCATCCATAGAAAATACAGAATCAGTAGCAATAACGATAAATCTACAACCTGCTTCTTTAGCTTCTTTCAAGCATCTTTCCAAACCTTTTGCCATTTTGCCAGTTGCCTGATCTTCTTCTTCAACATCTCTCATGTCGCCATGTTTGTATATCCAACGTTGTGCTTTTGCCAAACGAATACCATCAATAATAGAAGCATGATTTAATGCATCTGTGATAATTGCATCTTCAGCTAAAAACAAAGGCTCAAATACTGCACCATTTGCATCAAAGCAAGATGAAAACAATATTGTATCTTCAGTACCTAAAAACTCAGAAACTTTTTGTTCTAAAGTTTTATGTATATCTTGAGTGCCGCAGATAAATCTAACTGAGCTAAGACCATAGCCTCTATCTTCGATTGATTCATGAGCTGCTTTGATTAATTCCGGATGTGATGACAAACCTAAATAGTTATTTGCACAAAAATTAAGAACTTTTTTGCCTTTTACTATAATTTCAGCACCTTGAGCGCTTTCGATTATTCTTTCATGCTTATATAACTTTTGTTCTTCGAGAGATTTCAACTCCGAAGCTAAAAAATCTTTCATTTTGCCGTACATAAGTGCTCCAAAATTGGTAATAATTAAAAATGCAAATTATAAAATATTGATTGAAGTTTCTCAAAAATTTTAATCTATTCTAAAATTTTGAAACAAATGTCATATCACTTCGTAATTCACTAAAAAGTTTTTTAATTTTTATTAGGGGTTTACAAATGAAAAAATTATTTCTTGTTTTAGCTGCTTTTGTTGTTTTTGTTTCAAGCTCTTCTGCTCAACTTTCTTTTTTCACTGCAAAAGATGCTTATAATTATATAAAAACAAAAAATTTATTAGATGGATATAAATTGACTTCTTTGATGGCTATCCAGAATTCTCAAATACCTATGGCAGAAGTTGATCTTTTGGCCGGCAAAGGCAAAATTTGGGTGGCTACTGCCAAATCAAATGACGAAACAGACACTATTCCTAAAGGTCTTCTCTTAATGAGTATTCTAGGTAATATTTCTCATCAAGATGTTGATGCTTCAACAGAAAGTACTGTAGGAATGCAATCTTTAGGCGAAACTTGGGTTAATTCGACAGAAGTTGCTGTAAAAATCAAAGAAAATGAGCAATTTGTTAAATTCATTAATGATAATGATGACAAATTCCAGATGGTTATTATGGGCTTGCTCTACCATCCTCAATTTAATACTGAAGTATGGATGACTTCGGCTATGGTTTCTGAAGAAACTGTTGGTGGATGTCTATATAATGCTACATCTGCAGATCAAATTGAATGTACTTTTATGATGACATCTATTCAAGATGCAGTAAGCAAAATGTTGGCTGCTGTTCCTAATCCTGCAAAAGATATGCTCTCAATCGAGCTTCCTGAACAAGGCGAAACAGAATATTATATCTACAATGAAGTTGGCAATATTGTAAAATCTGATAAAAGCAATTTTGGCGACAAATTATTACTTAATGTAAATGATTTGCCTAACGGTGTTTATAGCATTTTAATTAATAATGCTGGCAAAACTTTCAATTCGAGAGTTACTGTAGTTCGCTAAAATGAAAAATATCGTTCTTAATTAATTAAGAACATAAATCTTATTCTGAATATGGCTTTAATTTATCGCACAAATAAGTCGATTTATTAAAGCCATTTTTTATTTTCATTAATCAATTTCATTGGATATTGAGAAATATTTTTTTAATTTAATCTTTTGTAAATAATTGTTGAAAATATAAACTAATATTTGTGAATATGAAAAAACTTATACTTCATGAAGTAGGCATGAGAGATGGGCTACAAGTCGAAAAAACTCTCGTTCCGATCGAAAAAAAGATAGAATGGACAAAAAAATTATCGGAATCTGCTGTTGATATTATTCAATTAGGCTCGTTTGTCAATCCTAGCAAAGTACCACAAATGGCAGACACAGACGAATTATTTAAGTATTTTAAATCCAATCCTCTCCCCAATCCTAATACTATTTTGTCCGGTTTGGTTTTAAACGAGAAGGGATTGGAAAGAGCAATGAACGTAGGTGTAGATTTGATTTGTATGGGTATTTCTGCAAGCGAAACTCATAGTATGAAAAATACAGGAATGACCGTAGCAGAAGCTAGTGATAGAATAATTAATATGGCAAAATCTGCCTTGCAAGAAGGTAAGCCAGTTCAAGTTTCTGTCCAATCTGCATTTGGCTGCGGATTTGAAGGAAAAATCGATGAATCTAAAGTAATTTCTATTGTTTCGAGATTTGCAGATGCAGGCTTGAAGCAAATTAGCCTTGCTGATACAGCTGGGCATGCATTTCCTGAGCAAGTATCCAGATTATATAAACGAATTCTTGATATGATTCCTGATGCACAGCTAGCATGCCATTTTCATAATACTTATGGACTAGGTATGGCTAATATTTTCTCGGCTATGCTTTCGGGTGTAAAATATTTCGAAGCAGCTTTTGGTGGATTAGGAGGATGTCCTTTTACCAAAAAAGCCGCTGGAAATGTATCAACTGAAGATGTTGTAGCTTATTGGCATAGAAATTCTTTGCGTAATGATATTAATTTAGATATTCTTATCGATTTAGCTTCAGAAGTTTCACAACATTTCGAAAAAGAGCTTCCCGGATATATCTACAAAACCGGGAATATTAAATATTGAGGAGAATTATATGAAATTGTTAGATGGAATTAGAGTATTAGACCTTACTAATGTACTTTCAGGTCCTTTTGCAACTTTGCATTTAGCTTTGCTGGGTGCCGAAGTTATTAAAATTGAAAATCCTGATGGAGGCGATTTAGCCAGAAAACTCGGTTGTGTGCCTGAATATAATAAAAAATTGATGGGAACTAGCTTTTTAGCTCAAAATGCAAACAAAAAATCTTTGACTCTTAATCTGAAAGAAAGTGATGCCAAAGAAATTTTCTTGAAGTTGGCTGCACAATCTGATGTTGTTGTCGAAAATTTCCGACCAGGTGTTATGGATAGGCTCGGTGTTGGTTATAAGAAACTTAGCGAAATTAATCCCAAAATTGTATATCTGGCTATTTCAGGATTTGGACAGACTGGTCCGGATGCTTTCAAGCCGGCTTATGATCAGATTATTCAAGGATTGAGCGGTGTGATGGCTATCAATGGCGACGAAAGACTCAATCCTCTTAGATGTGGTTTCCCTGTTTGCGATACAATTGGCGGTATTAATGGTGCTTTTGCAGTTATGTCTGCCCTCTATTACAGAGAAAAAACCGGAGTAGGACAATTTATTGATGTATCTCTGCTGGATTCAGTTATGCCTTTTATGGGCTGGGTGGTTGCCAATCTTATGCTTGGCGGACAAGAGCCGCAGCTGCTGGGAAATGATAATTTTACTGCTGCTCCTTCAGGCACTTTTGTCACTAAAGATGGCTATATCAATATTGCTGCTAATAAACAAGAGCAGTGGGAAGCTGTTGCAGACTTACTCGGAGCACCTGAATTAAAAGAAGATCCTAGATTTAAAGAACGTGATGCTCGAAAAGCTAATAGATTTGAACTTACTCCTTTGCTCGAAATTAAACTCAAAGAGAATACTACAGCTTATTGGACCGAAGCACTTAACAAAGCGGGTGTTCCTTCAGGCGAAATTCTAAGTTTGGAATCTGCTCTTATGCAAGATCAAATAGAACATAGAAATACTTTTTCTGAATTGGAAGTGGATGGTATTGGCAAAGTCAAGCTATTCAATATGACAGCCAAGTTTGATAAAACTCCTGCATTAGCAGAAACTCCTCCACCAACACTTTCGCAACACAGCGAAGAAATACTAAAGTCAATTGGTTACACCGAAAATCAAATTGAAGAATTTAGAGCTAAAAAGGTAATTTAATATATATCTGGGGCTGCAATTGCAGCCCCAAAAACATTAAAATTTGAACTTAGAAAAACAATAATATAATTTTTAATTTTTTTTAAAGT
>JAUQWR010000115.1 GCA_030835065.1 Candidatus Kapaibacterium sp. | reverse complement strand
GAACAAGTCGCCACACCATCTATCGCCAGCATCGCCCAGACCGGGAAGAATGTACTTGACGTGATTTAGCTCTCTATCTAAGGTCGCGCTAATGATTTTGACATCGGGATGCTCTGCGCGAATTTGTTCGATACCTTCGGGAGCAGAAATCACAGCACAAACGGTAATATCTTGAGCGCCCTCAAATTTTATTCTTGAAATTGCACCGCCAGTAGTACCACCAGTAGCAATCATCATTTCAAGAAGTATGATTTTTGTATTTGGTTTAATTTTTGGAAAAGAAAACAAATATTCTTCAGCTTCGAAAGTGTGTTCGTTTCTTCTAACGCCAACAAAAGCAACATTAGCATCGGGATATACTTCAGTAAAAGCATCAAGCAGAGCAGTGCCAGCGCGTAATACCGGCACGACAACCACATCCTGGTTTACTTTGTATCCGCTTGTCAGCTCTAAAGGAGTGTGAACTTCGATATCATCAAGAGTAAGTGAATCAAAAGCTTGATATGCCAAAAGATATCCAACTTTTTTTGCACAGGATCTAAACTCTGCCGATTTTGTGTTTTTATCCCTTAGAATAGTAACATAGTGCTTTATTAGTTGATTTTCAATTATAGTAATCATTTTATTTATATATTAGATAGTATAACATCAGATTGATTTCACCAAAAAGAAGGCTAAAGCAACAGCAAGAGTCGAAAGAATGACACTTGCCAAAACATAGCCTAGAGCAGAGAAGTAGTCGCCTGTTTTGAACATTGAAAAAAGTTCGATTGAAAAAGTCGAAAATGTAGTCAAGCCACCACAAAAACCAGTAGTAAGAAGCAGGCGCATTTCTTGAGTCATATTGTTGCCATTTTCGATAGATGCAAAAACAGCACCAATAATGAAACTGCCAATTATATTAACAGCAAAAGTCGCATATGGAAAATCGTGGGATATGAAGCGTGTAGCTGCAGACTGAACTAAATATCTGCTGATTCCACCGGCAAAACTTCCAAGTCCTACAATAAAAAGCAACTTAAGCATAAAATTCCATTCGTTAATTATAATATTACAAATTTACGAATTATTTAACGGTAAAGTAAATGAGAAAATGGTTCCAACTGATTTTTCACTTACAACGCTAATTGTACCATTATGTTTTTCGACCAATTCGCGGCAAAGAACCAAACCGAGGCCAGTGCCACTTTCTGAATTAGTGCCTGGTGTAGAATATTTTGAATCTATCCTGAACACTTTTTCCTTTGCTTCGTCAGTCATGCCTATTCCATTATCTTCAACTTTGATAGTAATGAAATCATTAGTGTTGATTTCTGTATAAATTTTGACAAAACCACCTGGTTTGGTGAATTTAATACCGTTTGAAATCAAATTTCTTAGAATTGTATTTAACATATTATTATCAG
>JAUQWR010000114.1 GCA_030835065.1 Candidatus Kapaibacterium sp. | reverse complement strand
GAATTGTTGAAAATGGTGAATATACTATAGCACTGAATAATATTGCTGAAATTCCACCAGATGCTCCTAATGAAGCATAAGAATAGCTGTTTTTATATTTTATAAATGAAGGTATGACAGCGATAATTATTCCAAGAAAATATATTAAAAAGAAGTTTAAACTTCCTGTAACTGCTTCTAATTCGAATGCAAAAAAAAAGTAAGACATCATATTGAACCCGAGATGCATGGTGTCTGCATGAACAAATCCTGAGCTTATAAATCTGTAATACTGTTTGTGTTCGATTATATCATAAGGTCTAAACATTAGTTTTTCTATCAATAATCGATTTTTGAACAATGTATATATACTTATTATTATTGTTGATATAAAAATAATTATTGAAACAGGATAATTGCTGATATCAAAAGATAACATTGATTCATTTAATTCCATTTTTTCCCTCATTTAGTTCTAATTTTTAGAATATAATCTTTTTTTGTCATATTTTATTGCTCAAATTAAAAAAAAATAGAAACTTTTATTATATTGCTGTGTCTTTAGTATAATGATAATTTAATAATTGAGAAAAAATATGAAAAAGATTTTTACAATATTGCTTTTTGCATTTATATGTTTAGTATGTAGAGTTGAATTGAATGCTCAAGTTAATACAAATATCAAAAGTAGTAAAGCAGCAATTGAGAAAGGGGTTGTTTATATCAGATTTTTTGATTACTACTCCGGAAAAAGTTTAATTAAAGACATTATAAAGAGATATAATCTTAGTAGTGCCGAGATTATTTTGAAACGTGAACAATGGATTATTAATCCTGATAATTATAATCAAAACAAACAGCCTGAAATTTTGCAAAGCTATGATTCTAAGACAAGAAGTATAATTTTAGCTGAGCAAGTATTGCAGAGAACTTATAAAGTATTTTTTGATGAAAATATAGATCCCAATGCATTATGTAATAAATTAAAAGCTGAATATCCATCAATAGAAATTGCTGAACCAATTTACTTAAATTATATTTTGAGTAAACCAAATGATCCGTTAATACCGAATCAATCATTATTGAATCAAATAAATGCATTTGAGGCTTGGGATAAATGCCAAGGCGATCCAAGTGTTATTGTCGCAGTTGGAGATAATGGTATAAAAAAATCACATCCGGATTTAAAAAATCATTTGGCAATAAATGCCAATGAAATTCCAAATGATGGAATTGATAACGACAATAATGGCTATATTGATGATTACGACGGATTCAATCTTGCTCATGTCAAAGATGGTAAGGGCTGGACATTTACTGATAATACGGATAATCATGGTACAAATGTAGCTGGTATTGCTGCAGCCCATACTAATAATTCAATTGGTATTGCTGGCATTGCCTATAATTGTTCCTTCTTACCTTTAAAATTAGCATCTTATTCTTCTAATTCAATTAGTTTTGGCTATGAATCTATTCTTTATGCTGCTGCTCGTGGGGTTAAAGTACTAAATTGTAGTTGGGGAACGGTAAAGCCATATTCAGAAATTGACCAATCTATGATAAATTATGCAATATCTAAGGACGTTGTTATTGTTGCAGCCGGTGGAAATATTGACTTTTCTATACAAGCTGATAGATATAGTTTATATCTACCCGGTGGTTATGACGGTGTATTGTCTGTAGGTGAAGTTGATGCCTATGATAGAATTACAACCGGTAATACATGTCTATCGGAAGGAGTTAATATAATGGCTCCTGGATATAAGAATTATACTCTTTCATTATATGATGATTATGAACAGGTTGGTGAAGGAACTTCTTTTTCTGCTCCAGTTGTTAGTGGGGCTATGGGCATTTTGAGATCCTGCAAACCTGAATTGAATCCTTACCAGGCAATTGAATTTATGAAAGTAACAAGCAAACAAATTGCTTCAATAAATAATGAAGATCCCAAGTTGATACCTGGTAGATTGGATATGAAAAAGATGTTTGAAACAGATCCTATGAGTGTTCCTGGTATTGTAAAAAAATCTGTTGTGTTCGAAAGTGCAAACAACATTGGAAAAAACAGATTTGTGATTGGAGATACAGTAATTTGCAGAATTAATACTAAAAATTACTTGGGTAATGGCACAAATATGAAATTTGTAATTTCTCAGGCTTGGGATGTAGGAAATTCTGTCGGGATTGTTGATTCAATTGTAAAAGTTGCCAGCTACCCTTCAAATGAAGAAAAGACATTGGGAGATTTCAAGCTTTACATAAGATCTGATTATCCTGGTAAAATAATTTTAAGAGTTGATATTTACGATGATAATAACTATTATGGATTTTTTAAATTCCCATATTATAATTATCCTGATGTTGTTACCTACAATAATGAAGTAATGAAATTTTCTGTTGCTGATGATGGAAAGTTTGGTTATAACTTTAAAAGAAGTCAAGGTCAAGGATTTTCTGTATCTAATTATGGCAGCTTAATTTACGAAGGCGGCATTATGGCTACAATAAACAACCAGTATGCCTTTAATTCATTGATGGGTGTAGAAAGCTCAAGTGGTGATTTTTATTCAATTACTAATTTGAGCGGAAAACAAAACGAAGCTGGTACTATCGAAGCTACAAAATCTGTTGGTTCTACTGACTATATTTTCCAAATTGATCACAAATATTCTACTCCTGTAGAAAATCTAACAGCAGCAAAAGCAGAATTGAAATTCACTAATAAAGGAATAACACAAATAAGCAATCCTGCAATGGGATTTTTATTGGATTGGGACTTAGCTCCTGAAACTTCTAATAATTATACTGCAGTTTTTCCTGAAGCAATTCCTAGCAATTTTAATAATAATACTCAGAAGGCTGCTGCTCAAATTGCCTGGAATAAAGATAATAATATTTTCGTAGGATCATTAGTATGGAGCGACGAAAATGATGCTATTGCTCAAGCTGCAGGGCTAAATTATGGTATAGTACATTCTTCTTTTGGTTTTGAAGAAAAAGATCAGATAAAAGCATTAAACTCTAAAGTAACTTGGCAGAATACTGGCAAAAATGATATCAACTATGTTATTGGGATGCAATTTGATAATGCAATTAATACCGGAGAAAGCAAGACATGCTCAGTTTGTAGTGGATTTGCAAATTCTAAAGAAAAGCTGGCTCTATTTTTGAAAAAATGTTACGATACAAATTTTGTTTCTGTTAATGAAAATGAAATACAAAACAGAGATATAGAATTATATCCAAATCCTGCAAAAGATTTTGTAAATATAGATATGCAAAATGACTATATTGGAAATGTATATATCGAAGTTATTAATCTTATAGGTCAGACTATTCTTAATTATGAGTTCAACAAATCTGACAGATTTTGTTCAAAAATGATAAATATTAATGAGTTAAACAATTCAAGCTACATTGTCAAAATAAGTTATGGCAATAAATATCAGTTGATAAAATTGATGAAATGAAACATTTGTGGCTCATATCCGTAAGATTGGTATGTTTGTTGTGTGCATTTAGTTGCATTGACTTTTAATTGGGTGGATTTTTTGAAATTGCGTTTTCTACTTAATATTATAAACCAAAAAAATTGGAACAACTATCCTAATAGATTTAGGGTAGTTGTTGTCATATTTGCTTCTTTTTTTCTTACTATCCATACTATTAATAATTATTTAAATATATCTTCACCCACAGATGAAAATATTTTTGCAGATCCACCTACACGAATGTATGTCAATAAAGCCATTAAAGCTATTAAAAAATACGAGGCTAATGGTGAATATAAATTATTTGATTCTTTGAAGCCAGGCGATTTTATTATTGAGATTAATAATAATCAAGTCAGAACTGACAATGAATTAGATAAAGTTCTTAATGGGCAACCCGATGAATCTGTGCTGAATTTCAAAGTATTTTCATTAAAAAATAGAGAAGTAAATGATTATAGAATTAGAAGAAGTGAAATAGATAGTAGTAGTATTTTATATTTAGAGTCGGCTGTAATTGTAGAACAAGTCGTTGCCAAAGGTGCTTCCGAAAAGGCTGGCATACTTGTTGGCGATATTATTACTAGTATAAATGGCAGAGAATTTAGAAATGCCAATCAAGCTGATAGAATATTAAGAGGTTTGAATGCAGGGCAAGAATTTTCTTATCAAGTTTTAAGAAATGGAAATTATCTTGATATTAAAATTATATTAGCTCGATATGGAATTCCTTTTGCTCTCTTGTTTGTGGTGATATCAGGATATGTGTTTATGGGTGTTGGGCTATTTTTCTGTCTTAAACGCCCAAGATTAATATCAGCAAGACTATCTGGTATGGCATTATTTTTCCTTGGATTTGCCCTTTCAGGAGCAATTAGTTATCCAGCACCTGCATGGTATGTTTACTTTACAAGTATCATAATAACATCATCAATATATATAAGCATAGCTCTGTTTATTCACAGTTTCTACTATTTCCCTCACGAGAAAAAAGAATTGCTTGAGCATAAATGGACAGTATTTTTGCCATATTTAATTGCATGCTTGGCAATTATTTGGATTTTCGTCAGGTTGTTTGCAGGAGTAACAGGAAAGTTTCTTGATTTTATTCCTATTAGCTTCATTGTTGCCTTTATTCTTTTTCTATTGATTATCAATATTAAATTTAAAAAACATAGTACAAAAGAAGATAAAGCTGCTTCGAGAGTTTTGCTTTATGCCTTATTTATAAATCTGTTTTATATAACCTTAAGTTCGATACTTCAAACTTTAGGTTATATGTTTAATATTTTTATCTATA
>JAUQWR010000113.1 GCA_030835065.1 Candidatus Kapaibacterium sp. | reverse complement strand
GGAGTATAAACACCATCATAGAATTGAGAAATATACACTTTAGATTTTTCTTTAGCTTCTGCACGCGCAATATATTTATAAGAATCAGCTAATTCAATTGAATATTCGCCATTTTTGTTAGTTTCTGCCAAGAACTGTTTTTTGTAGATTTCTTTATCGGCTGGCATACCAGGCAATACTTCAGCAATTTGGAAATAAATTTTTGCTTGAATAGGATCATTTGTCGATGCATCTGTTACTTTGCCTTTCAAAACGAATTTTTTAGGAGTAGGTATTGCATCAACAACAAAATCTATGTTTATAGTATCACCACATTTGACTGTGATTAGTTCGGCATTTGCCAATTCGCTTGCATTATTATACCATTCGTGAAAATAGCCTTTGCCGATTGTTTCTAAAACGTAAGTGCCTTCGTATGCTTCAAGCTCGAAACTGCCATCATCTTCATTTTCGTCTTTAAGAACATATTTTTCTACATTTTTATTTTTATTCCAGGCATAAACAACACCACGAGCAGGACTTCCGTCAGCAAATTTGATTGTGCCTTTGATTAGAGCGCAATGTTCCGGTTTTGGATCGATAACATTTGTATCAACTTTTATTTTGATTTCTTGACGAGCATTTACTTTAGGATTATCGACAGAATAAGCAATAAGAGAAAATCCATATACACCTAAATCGGCTGTGTAGTTCAATTCGCCAGTCAAAGTATCAATAGTTAAAGTTGATGGATATTTACCTTCTAATGCGAAATGAATATCAGACTTCAAATTAGTTGAAATTTTTGGTAGATAATTCCACACTTCGTTTGGTTTAAGTTTCACATAACCTTCGTTAGCAGGTTTTGAAGTAAATTTAATGTAAGGTTTTTCTACTTTTTCGATTTTAACCAAAACAATATTGCTACTTGGGCTATAAAGTTTTTTCCCATCTTCTAAGTAAAGAGAAACCAAGAAGAGAGAATATTCGCCGGGCCCCAATTTAGAAAACTCAAAGCTTGTTTTATTTTCGTTTTTGAAAGTAATTAAGTTTTTAAATTTAGTTGGGTCGCTAATTTCAGCGGAAGCATAGTAAACGGCGAAATGAGTCGGAACGAGACTATCCTGAGGATTTTCCCATTCAAGTTTTACTGTAGGCAGTTCTTTACCTTCAATTAAACTAGCCTTAAGATTTATAGGAGCTTGCAAGTTTGCAGCTATAATATTCTTGCCATTAAGGCCTATAAGTAAAGCGAGCAAGAAAATGTAAGATAAATATTTTTTCATAATATTAACCCTTGTTAGTTAGTGAATACCATCTTATAAAAGAAATACACGAAAAATTATTTTGTTACATTTTAGATTTTTGTTACATTTTTTTTTTGTAATTTGTTATTACTCTTATAGGAGTATTTAATTGGGAGAATTAATATGAGATTGTTATATATAATAATTGTTTTTTGTGGTATATTAACTGCAAATTTAAATGCAGATGATAAATTATATGCTGACCCCCAAAAGGTAACATTCAAAGACATTGAGCAAGGTACACCCGAGCAGTTTATTGATTGTCGTATTATTAACAAGACATCAAAAATATTTAAACTTGATCGAATTGATTTTGAAAAAAAACCTTTCGCTCCATTTAGTGTCGAAGATAAAAAACACATGGTTATTCCACGTGATAATGAAAGAATAATCAAGTTTGGATGTTCTTATTTTTTATCCGGACAATATTCAAATATATGTTATCTTATATTTAAAGAAAAAGAAGAATCTAAAGAAGACACTGTTAAAGTATTGCTTGAAGCAAATATTACAAATGAAGCTAAACCTAAATATTATTTAAGAATACCTGATTTTACTGTAAAAATTGGAGAAAAATTTGATGTGCCAATAATTCTTGATAGTTTTAAGATTAGTGATAGAGAAAATGTTTTCAGTTTTGGGATTGAATTTAATTCTTCAGTGCTAACACCTACAAATGTGAATGATAGGGGAAATATTGAAAATGGTATTCATAGATTAACATTTTTTAAATATTTTGATAGGAATAAAATAAAAAATGGGGATACAATTGAAAAAATTAATTTTACAGGATTATTAGGAAATTCTCCAGCAACCGATTTAAAGTTTTCGTATTTTGATTTAAATGACTATTTTTTCCGTTTGGGTATTAAAACTTTCCTGGATAATGGGAATGTGAGAATTTCTGATATTTATTATTATGATTCAATACCTCGACTAGTACAAGCTAAAGAAAATGATCTAAAAATTAAACTATCTCAAAATCCTGTTAAAAGTGATTTTGATGTTACATTGTCTTATATTGGAAATGTAAGATTGAAAATTTATGACCTAAATGGCAGTTTGATTTCGGACTTGTCGAATAATATTCCAAAAAAAACTGAGTATGGCGATTATAATTATACAATATATTTATCCGATCTTATGATTGGAAAAAATAAAACTTATTTAATCACACTTAGTAGCCCAAATAGTGTTACTTCAAAATTGTTTTTTACTGAATAATTGTTGAGATTTGATGAGAGTATTTTTAATTGGTTTAATATTATCTTTTTGTTCGGTATTTGTCTATTCAGCAGATTTTGGATTGACATTATATCCCGAATATTCTATTTCAAGTATCAGCAATGAAAATCAAGTTCCCGCAGGTATTAAAAGACCAATAAATAGTTTTACTGCTGATTCAAGAGCTGGTAATATTGGTTTGGCTGCTTCTTTTGATTATTATCTATTAGATCAAAAAATTAAATTATCACTAAAGGGTACTCAACGATCGACTGATTTTGAATTTAACGATGATGAAAAAGTTCTTATTGGAATTGAAGGTGTACCAAT
>JAUQWR010000112.1 GCA_030835065.1 Candidatus Kapaibacterium sp. | reverse complement strand
AATAATGCAACAAATATAGCCGAACAAATATCCCAAGGCAATCTGAACAATGAAATAAAATTGCGTTCAGATGGCGATAAATTAATGAAAGCCTTGGAAATAATGACCCGAGCCATCAAACGCTTAGCCAGCGATGCCAATATGTTAGCCGAATCAGCAATACGCGGGGAGATGAGCGTAAGAGCAGACGAAACAGTGCATAATGGCGACTTCAAATCAATAGTATCAGGCGTCAATCATACATTGGATGCAGTGATGAAGCCGGTAAATGAAGCAGTAGAAGTATTGAAAGGCTTATCATCAGGTGATTTGACAATGAGCATGGTAGGCGATTATCAAGGCGATCATGCAATATTGAAAAATTCAATCAATCAGACCTTAGATGCCTTGAATGAGTTATTGGCGCAAGTACAAATCACAGTAGATGAAGTATCACGCGGCTCAATCCAAGTATCAGATGCAAGCACAGCCCTATCGCAAGGCGCAACAGAACAAGCAGCATCCTTGGAAGAAATAACATCATCAATGTCAGAGATAGGCTCACAAACCCGCACAAATGCTGAGAATGCCAATCAGGCAAATATCTTGACATTCGAAGCCAAAGAAGCAGCAGAAAAGGGTAATAAGGAAATGGAACAGCTAAACAAAGCGATGAGCGAGATAACCGAATCGAGCAAGAATATATCGAAGATTATCAAGGTAATCGATGAAATAGCATTCCAAACAAACTTATTGGCATTGAATGCCGCAGTAGAAGCAGCACGAGCAGGCCGACATGGCAAAGGATTTGCAGTAGTAGCCGAAGAAGTAAGAAATCTGGCAGCACGCAGTGCGGCAGCAGCCAAAGAAACATCAGACATGATAGAAAATAGTATTCGTACAGTAGAAAATGGCTCGATCATAGCAATCCGCACAGGTGAATCCTTAGAAGAAATCCGCCAAGGCTCGATAAAGAGTGCAGATATAGTAGGCGAGATAGCGACAATGAGCAATGAACAAGCTCAGGCAATATCTCAAATAAACGAAGGATTGGTACAAATAGATAAGGTAACCCAAACCAATACAGCAAGTGCCGAAGAAAGTGCCTCAGCATCAGAAGAGCTATCAGGTCAGGCATCACAATTGCGCCAATTACTATCGAGATTCAAATTGCGCCACTCAGGCGAAGAAACAGTACCCGAACCACGCATGCGCCATTCAGTGAGCGGTCGCAACCGACGTCAGGAGCGCTCATTGCCTGAATCAGACTCGAGCTCATGGAGCATGGATTCGCATGACTACGATCCATCAGATATAATCAAACTCGACGAAGATGATTTTGGTAGATATTAATCATAATTGCCAAAAATTAATAAAACAAAAGAAAAACTCAAGCGTTATATAAAAAGCTTGAGTTTTTTTTTACTAATGGGTTTAGGTTGCTATGAGTTATAATAATACCGCAGATGACATGGATGGCATTGAATTAATGGAAGAAGATTCCCTTAAAGATAAATATTTGACCTTCAAGGTGGCAGACGAAGATTATGCTGTAGATGTGAGATATGTAATTGAAATTATTGGTATTCAAAAAATAACTCAATTACCTGATATGCCCGATTTTTTGAAAGGTGTTATCAATTTAAGAGGTAAAGTTATTCCTGTTATCGATATACGTCTTAGATTTAGATTGCCTGAATTAGAATATGGCAATAGAACTTGTATCATCGTTGTTTCATTTAAAGAAATTTATTTTGGGATTGTTGTTGATACTGTGTCTGAAGTCGTAGTTATTCCTGAAGAAACTCTCACCAAACCTCCAAGCTCCGGCAGTATGAGAAATCAATACCTAAAGAATATCGGAAAAATTGACGAACAAGTTAAGATAATAATAAATATTGAAAA
>JAUQWR010000111.1 GCA_030835065.1 Candidatus Kapaibacterium sp. | reverse complement strand
AGATAAAGTTAAATATTTTAAAAGCAAGGATTGAATTTCAAAAGAGAATCAATCCTTTTTAAATTCGTAACTAACTAAAAACTAACAAATAAGCCAAATCTACAACAAAATTTTGATTAAATTTTATAATTCGCAAATCTTTTCTTATATTTGTAATAATGTAACTAATAAGGTCGATTTTATGGTTTTGGCTTTAAAATACAATGGCATAATGACAAAATCCGAGTCAGGAATTCGGATACCATTTGCAGTGCCATCCTCAAGAGCCGGCAAGATCGTCCGTTTCAAGCATTATCAGACCGACGCTCCAATTTGAGTCTGCATCTTCACTTAATCTGACTTTACTTTTATACAAATATTTATAAATTTTATCATTATAAGGTGTTAAATGAATACTCAAGAATTTATCGCTCTTGAAAACGAGTATGGTGCACACAATTATCATCCTTTAGATGTAGTTGTTGCCGATGCAAAAGGCTGCTGGGTAGTTGACGTAGAAGGTAAAAAATATTTAGATTGCCTTGCTGCTTATTCTGCAGTAAATCAAGGGCATTGCCATCCGAAAATCAAAGAAGCTTTCTTAGCTCAAGTAGATAAAGTAACTCTAACAAGCCGTGCATTCCGTAACGACAAATTGCCATTACTCTATAAGAAAATGCACGAAATGACAGGCTACGAAATGTTTTTGCCTATGAACTCAGGCGCAGAAGCAGTCGAAACTGCTATTAAATTAGCTCGCCGTTGGGCATATGACGTTAAAGGTTTAGCTGAAGACACAGCTGAAATAATCGTAGCTGATGGCAACTTCCATGGTAGAACTACTACTATCGTTGGTTTCTCAGACGATCCAGATTCTTTCAAAGGTTTTGGTCCATATTGCAAAGAAGCTTTCCCAATGCACAAATATGGCGATTTGGAAGATTTAAAATCAAAAATCACAAAAAACACTGCAGCTATTCTTGTAGAACCAATCCAAGGCGAAGGTGGCGTAGTTGTTCCTCCGGCTGGATATCTTAAAGGTATTGCAGAAATTTGCAAAGCAAACAATATACTCTTTATCTGCGACGAAATTCAAGCAGGTTTGGGCAGAGCAGGCAAATTATTTGCACACTACTACGAAGAAGTACGTCCTGACTTAGTAATTGTCGGCAAAGCTCTTTCTGGTGGTTTCTACCCAGTATCCGGCGTTTTAGCTGATAAAGAAGTAATGCTTACAATCAAACCAGGCGAGCACGGCTCAACTTTTGGTGGCAATCCTCTTGCTGCTGCAGTAGCTGTTCGCGCATTAGAAGTAATCGAAGAAGAAAAATTAGTAGAACGTTCATTCGAAATGGGCGAATACTTTGTTGAAAGACTAAATGCAATTGGCAATCCAAAAATCAAATTGGTTCGCGGCCGTGGCTTGTGGATCGGTTTGGTACTCGATAGAAAAGCTCGCCCATATTGCGAAAAACTTATGCAAGAAGGTATGCTCTGCAAAGATACACACGAAGTAATCATTCGCATTGCTCCACCACTTGTAATCACTAAAGAAGAAATTGATTGGGCAGTCGAAAAATTAACTAAAGTTTTGGCTGAAGATTTATAATAGATTTTGAATCAAGAGTAAGAATAACTTACTCTTGATTTTTTTTACAAAATCATTGAAATCTTAAAATCATTAAATTGATTTAAATATTATAGATTTAAAATTTTAATTAACTTATCTAATAAAAGGTAAAATAATGAAAAAAGTAAAAGTAATTATCGTTGGCGCAGCAGGACGCGACTTCCATAATTTCAACACTGTATATCGTGACAACGATATGTATGAAATAGTTGCTTTCACAGCAGCTCAAATTCCAGATATCGACGGACGTAAATACCCAGCTTCATTAGCTGGCAAATTATACCCAGCTGGTATCCCAATCCATGATGAATCAGAATTAGAAAAATTGATTGCTGAACACCAAGTTGACGAATGTGTTCTTTCATATAGCGATCTTCCATACGACACAGTAATGCACATTGGTTCAAGAGTAATGGCTGCTGGAGCTAAATTCTCAATGATGGGCTCAACACCAACTATGATCGAATCAACAAAACCAGTTATCTCAATCTGCGCAGTACGTACAGGTTGCGGCAAAAGCCAAACAACTCGCGAAGTTGTTCGCCAATTATTGGCAATGGGCAAAAAAGTTGTTTCAGTTCGTCACCCAATGCCTTATGGCGATCTCGAAGCACAAAAAGTACAACGCTTTGCTTCAATCGAAGACTTGACAAAGCACAAATGTACAATCGAAGAAATGGAAGAATACGAACCACACATCGAAATGGGTTCAGTAATCTACGCTGGCGTTGATTACGAAGCAATTCTTCGCGAAGCTGAAAAAGAAGCTGACGTAATCGTTTGGGACGGTGGCAATAATGATATGCCATTCTACAAATCAGATCT
>JAUQWR010000001.1 GCA_030835065.1 Candidatus Kapaibacterium sp. | reverse complement strand
ACCGGCATATACTAATGGCAGCTCAACATTTTTGACAGCACTTGCTCTTGCAAGCAGGTTAAAAGTTTGAAACACAAATCCAATTTGCTTATTTCTAATTTCTGCCAGATCGTCGTCATTCATAGAGCTAATATCTTCATTATTAAAAAGATATTTGCCCATTGTAGGTGTGTCTAAGCATCCGAGTATGTTCATTAAAGTAGATTTACCTGAGCCCGAAGGACCCATAATAGCAACATATTCGTTTTGTCTGATTTTCAGAGACACATCTCTGAGAGCATAGACAAGCACATCGCCCATTGCGTAAAGTTTTTGAATGTGTTCAATATCTATAATTACGTTAGAGTTCATTTTATTTGCCTATTTCTTTTTTTGCTCTTTCTTTTCTTGTTTTATTTTTATTTCCATGCCGTCTTGCAATTCTTTACTTACAGCATTGAAACTACCACTGATAATCTCTTGCCCTTCTTTAAGGCCCGATATTATTTCAATGAATCCATTATCGCTAATACCTGTCTTAACTTTTACCATCTTAGCTTTTTCTTTGTCACGAACAAATACTACCGATGGTCTTTCTTTTACAGCAAATGGTTTCTTCTTTTCGCCTTCTTTTTCTTCTTGATCTTCTTTATTAGCTGCTAATTCCTGTTTTGGATCTTCGTTTTCGCGAATTGTAACTGCTTGCAAAGGAATAGCTAATACATTTGCACGAGTCTCAGTCTGAATTTCTACATTACAGCTCATACCCGGGCGAAGTCTTGCTTCATTATCTACAATTCTAATCTTAACAGAAAAGTTTGTTACTTGATCTTGCGTACCTAATTGACTTACTTTAGCAGAATGCCCCATCTCGATTACAATACCTTTAAGAGCTTTCCCTGGAAGAGCATCTACTTCGATAAGTGCAGTATCGCCTAATTTAACATTTACAATATCATTTTCATCGACATCTACCACAGCATTCATAACAGATAGATCAGAAATTTTCATCATTTCAGTACCTTGCATCATTTCAGTACCAACCACTTTTTCGCCTTTTTCGACGTTTAGAGCAGTTACAATACCGGATGATGGTGCGTTGATAGTTGTTCTATAAAAACTTCTTTGCATCTGTTTTTCCATAGCTTTTGTTTGCTCAAATCTGGATAGAGATGCTTTATAATTAGCAATTGCAGATTCGTATTGAGTTTTTGTTCTATCAAATTCCTGTTGAGATAAGAATTGTTTTTGATATAATTCTTTAGCTCTATTAAACTCGCTTAGCAATCTTTCTTTTTCTGCTTTTTGAGCTTCTATCTCCATTTTTGAAGCTTCAGTCGATGCTTTGTATTGTTCCAATTGAGTTTCGATAATATCCGGATTAATTCTAACGAGCAATTGACCTGATTTGACGGTATCACCTTCTTTTACACCCAGATAAATTACTTCGCCCGAAGTTTGAGATGAAATTTTCACTTCGGTTTCGGGCTCAATTTTGCCTATGGCAGATACTGTCTGAGTTATTGTTCTTTTCTCGACTTTAGTAGTAGTTACTTCCATCATTTTTTTGCCCGATCCAAATACTAAGGCTATTACAACAACAAGAACAATTACTAGCAATCCAAGTATCCAAAATACTTTTTTTGATGATTTTTTCTTAGCCATTTTATTTAAAACCTATATTATTTATTTTTATTTGCTTATTGAATGTTTTTTTCATGTTCTAAATCTTCTTTGTGATAGACAGCTGTCTTTGCAATCATATCATGCAAAGCTTGCTTTTTTTCGCCAAAAACAAAGAAACAACCAACAAACACAATAATACCTAAAAGTGAATTTAGCACTGAGAATAATTCTATTGCAGTTACAATGAATAATGAAGTTGTCACAAAATCGATATGCTTAGAAATAAATCTAATAAATAAACTCATGAAACTTGCATTAGTCTTGTTTTGGTTGCCAATTTTTAAGCCCAAAATTAATTTACCGGGACTTGCAGCTACAAATAACTCAAGTAAATAATATACAAAGCCAATTACTAGTTGTAATGGGATGAATCTTTTGAAAATTAAATCGTTAAAATCTTTCATTTCTTGAGGATCAGTTGCTAATGTGTTGAAATCTATGTACGAAAACTCTGATATAATGCCTGTTAAAGCCATACCAATCACTAATATGATTAGTATTATCAATGCATCTATCAAAGCAGCTCCAAGTCTTTTTCCAAATCCTACTCTGAAAGCATTTGGATTCATTTGACTATAATTAGGCATCATATCTAGCCATTTTTGATTATCATTTTGAAATTGGTTATTATTTTCCATTTTCATCCTCTATTTTTTTATTTTTAATATGCAAAGTCTAATTTACCTAATGCAAACTCAATTTCTTTTTTAGCAAGTATATAAGAATAAACAGCATTCAGTTTGTTGATTTGTGAAGTAACTAATTGTGTATTCGCTTGTATCAAATCATTAATATTAGTAGCTCCAACTGTAAGTCTTTCTTTTGTACTTTCATAATTTTGTTCTGAGGCTCTTACTGCATACTGAGCCACACTCAGTTGCTTTTCAGAAGATTCAAGATTTAAATAAGCAATCTGAACTGAAGATCTTAAACTTTGTTCAAATTTTTTCAATTCGAATAATTTTTGATCAATAGCAAACTGAGCAGACTGAACTTGGTAGTCTATATTATAATTTTGAAAGATAGGTACAGAAAGATTAAAACCAACATTGAAATAAGCTTTATCACTAAAAGCACCAAATTTGGAATCTCCCCAGTTCCATCCGCCATTAGCAGTTAAGGAAGGATAATAAGCTCCAGTAGCCATATCTTTAGAGAGCTGGGCAGATTCGAGCAATAATTTTTGAGATGCATAATCCAATCTGTTTTCCAATGCAGTATTGACAGCTTGATTAAAAGTACCTATCTCACCTCTAAATTGCTTTACTTCTTCATCTTTGATTAAATTGGGAAAGCTGTTCAAGTCAAAATCTACTTCTTCGTCTGGATTCATACCCATTACCTGAAGCAATCTGGCTTTTGCAGTATTAATATCGTTTTCGGCTCTGATTAGCTGAATTTCATTATTTGCAAGATCAGCTTCCTGAGCATAAACAACTCCTTTTTGAATCAAACCAGCATCGTATTGCGCTTTGATTCTTTCAAGTTCTTTTTTTCCTTCTTCGAGATTTTCTCTTCTAATTCTTGCAATCTGAGAATTTTTAATATAATTAATGTATTCTCTATAGACGTCAAGTATAACATTTTTCTTAGTTTGTTCGTAACCGAGTTTGCTAGCATCCATCCCCTTTTGAGCTCGTGAATAATTAGCCTCTCTCGAAAATCCATCAAATAAAGAAACAGATGCACCCAAACCCATATTGTAAAAATCACTAGTGCGGTCCACTCCTTTTATTTCTTTTTGTTTCATATTATGGTTAAATGCCATATTGAAATTCAAAGAAGGCAAATACTTACCAAATGCTCTGATCAATTCTTGATC
>JAUQWR010000110.1 GCA_030835065.1 Candidatus Kapaibacterium sp. | reverse complement strand
AATGCATTGCTTCTCTTACAGGATTATTGCCTCTAAATGAAAAAGAAATATTGCTTATACCGCCCGAAGTATAAGTTTCTGGCAGATTGGATTTTATCCATCTGCAAGCTTCAATAAAATTGACAGCATAGTTATTGTGCTCTTCGATACCGGTACCTATTGTAAGAATATTAGTATCAAAAATAATATCAGAAGGTTCAAATCCAATTTCATTAACCAATATATTATATGCTCTTCTTACAATTTGAATACGCCTGTCTAAATCTACAGCTTGCCCTTCTTCGTCGAAAGCCATCACAATAACAGCAGCACCATATTCGAGAGCTTTTCGAGCATGTGTTTTAAAAACTTCTTCGCCTTCTTTTAAAGAAATGGAATTTATTATACATTTGCCTTGAACACATTTCAAACCTGCTTCAATAACTTCCCATCTTGAAGAATCAATCATAATTGGTACTTTCGATATTTCAGGTTCAGATCCGATTTGATTCAAAAACATCGTCATAGACTTAACAGAGTCGAGCATTGCGTCGTCCATATTAATATCTATTATCTGAGCACCATTTTCGACTTGTTCCCGAGCAATTTTCAATGCTTCTTCAAAATTTTCTTCATATATTAATTTTTTAAATTTGCTTGATCCGGCAACATTAGTTCTTTCGCCAATATTAATAAAATTAGATCCCGGAAATACTTTCAAAGCCTCTAAACCAGATAAAGACAAATGTGATGTTTTGGGGCTTAATTCTCGAGGTTTTAGTTTGCTGCATATTTTTTGCATTGCAGCAATATGGTCGGGAGTAGTACCACAACAACCACCAACAATGTTCAGAAATCCGCGTTCAGCATAGCTCTTTAATTCTACTGCCATCATATCAGCAGTTTCGTCATATCCACCAAATTCATTAGGTAGTCCTGCATTTGGATATAAGCTAATATAACAATTTGCAAGATTAGAAAGTTCCTCAATGAAAGGCTCCATCTGCTTTGTTCCCAAAGCACAATTTAGTCCGATAGACAATAGGTTCGGAGCATGCTTCACAGAATACCAAAATGCTTCCAAAGTCTGCCCGGAAAGAGTTCTGCCGGAATTATCAGTTATTGTACCTGAAATCATAAGAGGAAGCTCTGTCGAAAAATCGAAAAAGTACTTTCGAACTGCTGCAATTGCAGCTTTACAGTTTAAAGTATCAAAAACAGTTTCAATCAAAATAATATCTGTGCCACCATCTACTAATCCCTTTACTTGTTCATAGTAAGCATTCATCAATGTGTCAAAATCTACGCGTCTTATTCCGGGATTATTTACATCAGGAGATAAAGATGCAGTTTGATTAGTCGGACCAATAGCACCGGCTACAAATCTAGGTTTTTCGGGATTCAATAATGTATATTCGTCTGCCGCTTTTCTTGCCAGCTTGGCAGCTTCATAGTTTAATTCATATACAATGGATTCTAAATTGTAATCTGATTGAGAAATTGCATTAGAATTGAATGTATTAGTCTCTATAATATCAGAGCCTGACTCCAAATATTTTTTATGAATTTCAAGTATAATATCAGGCTGTGTAATTACTAATAGATCGTTATTACCCTTTAGATTTTTTTGAAAATCATTGAAACGCATTCCTCTAAAATGCTCTTCATCAAGCTTATAACGCTGAATCATTGTGCCCATAGCACCATCAAGCAATAATATTCTTTCGTTGAGTAACGATTTCAATTTTTCAAAATTATTAGCAGCCATATTTCAACCCAAATTCAAAATAATCAAACAAACATGACGAATCATATAAATATTAGTTTGTAAATCGTTGATATTTACAAATATTTAAATACTTGAACAGATGAGAGGCTAATTTGTGATGTAAAATTCGTTAGAGCTTTTTTCTAAAATCTGCTCTAAATAATTTTCAAGATTTCGTTTATATAAATTAAAGTTTTCGATTTGTTCATCCAATTCTGTATTTTCTTTATTCACCCAGGCTCGATCAAACACTTTATCTCTAAACATAAGAGGAAACTCACCTTCCAAAGTTTCGATATCAATTTTCATTCTTTCTATTAGAAGAGTATATCTTTTAATTTCATTATTAAAAGCAGCAGTATCTTCTAATTTTTTCTTTGATTCGAGTTCTGACGAATACTTCTCAAACAAATATGATAGTTTTTCATATTCGTGTGATTGCCAAGTGGAATAAAGTTCTGCCCAATAATGTGGATAGCCCGGATTAATCTCGGGGAAAAAGTAGCGAATAATTTGTTTGTATATCTCTAGTATCCAATCCGCTGGATCTACTTTATAATCCTTATTCAAAGCCTCTACCAGTTCAATTCTTTTTTTGAAAGATTCAGCACGATATGTCCATTCTTTCATTTCATTTGCTACTTTGACTGCAATCACAGTAATATCTGGTTTTTGATTCAGCTTCATATAAGATTGGACGTAGCCAA
>JAUQWR010000109.1 GCA_030835065.1 Candidatus Kapaibacterium sp. | reverse complement strand
CCAATGGGGAGGCTTTATTGATGATAATTTCCCTCCGGCTAATTTTTCTTACCAAGAAGCTTTTGCTTCCTGCGGATGGAGAAATATTGCCACCCTCACAAATCCTGCAAGTGTATTCGAACGAGACTTTCTCGATACTTTAGACAAAAAAGTCTATCTATGGGCTTATGGTACCGGACCAGGAAGCTATACCAGTGCCGGTGGGATTGGTACAAGCTCCGACTTTACTGTAAAACCATTAAGAGCATTATTTACTGCTTTATTTGGCTCATATTTTGGAGACTGGGACTCACAAAACAACTTATTGCGTGCTTCGCTCTGCTCTCCATCACAGGCACTGACTAGTTGCTGGGCAGCTCGCCCTCATTGGTATTTTCATCATATGGGACTTGACGAGCCAATCGGTACTTCTTTGATTAAATCTCAAACTAATTATAATACATACTATCCTTTCGTGTGGTATAAAATCAATGGCAGTGATTACCCTAATGGAACTATTGTTCCTATAGGCAATCAAATGCCGCATGTAAGCCTTTTAGGCGATCCCACACTTAGAATTAATTACGGATTTGTTCCTGAAGTTACAGAACTAAAAGTTGAAAACATTGGTTTTGGAAAACAAAAATTAAGCTGGTCAAGTCCAAAAGTCAAAGACTTATTCTTTAATGTCTATAGATCTACTGATCCTTGGGGACCTTACACCAAAATTAATACAGAAGCATTGAAACTAAGCGAATTTGAAGACATTTACTCTTTTGAAGGACAAGTTTATTATATAGTACAAGCTATCCAAAAACTAACAAACAATAATGGTACATTTTATAAGGAAAGCCCACCAGCAACTCAATCAATAATCCTGACAGGAATTAATGAAGCCATAAATCAAAAATTTAATGTTTCAATTTATCCTAATCCTGCTCAATCTTTCATCAACTTAAATTTGAATGCACCCGAACCGGATTTTGTTAATATCAGCCTTTATGACTTAGAAGGAAAACTCGTTGCTAAATTAGCTGAAACTTACGTTAATGATTCTGATTTGCAATTGCACATTCCTTTGAACTATATTTCTTCTACATATTTCATTAGAATTAAAGGTAGTAAATTCGATAAATCAATTAAATTTGATATAATTAACAAATAATATTTTTGGGGTGGTCTCAAAAGTCGATTTTTTCAGGTAGAGACAGGTCCGAGACCTGTCTCTACAATATATTCAAGATTACAATTTAACGGTTTGTTTCTTTTAGAACTGCCTCTTTTTTAATGCTTATTTGTATAAGCCGGTATGTAAACCAAAAACTCAGTTCCTTTGTCAATCTCGGATTCTACTTTAATAAATCCATTATGCTGCTCTACAATGCCATAAACCACTGATAGACCTAAACCAGTGCCATTCGATTCATTTTTTGTAGTAAAAAATGGATCAAAAATATCGTCTAAAATTGATTTATCAATTCCGCATCCATTATCTTTTACAGAAAGACAAACAAAATCATCATCCTCTTTATAATACCTATTGTTGGATTTTGCAAAATGATTGATCTTAGAATTAACAGTCTTAATTTCGATAGTACCATTATCATCAACAGCATCGCGTGCATTAACAACTAAATTCATTATTATCTGCTCTATTTGGCCCGCATCACCAATAATATTATGCAGCTGATCAGTCAATTGAAACGAAATTTTAATAGTAGGTTTAATAAGTCTTTCTATCAATAAATTCAAGTTGAGAATTATTGAATTAAGATTTACTATTTCATGCTTGATTTCTTGCTTTTTGCTATATGCCAACAATTGTTTAGTAAGGCTAGAAGCTCTGATAGCAATATCTTTGAGCTGCTCCATTCTCTCATCAATATTAGGAAAATGATGGAATTCTATCATTGTAATTTCCGCTAAACCCACAATTGCAGTCATATAGTTATTAAAATCGTGAGCTACTCCACCAGCAAGCCTTCCCAAAGCTTCAAATTTATGTGATTGCATCAATTGCTTTTGAAGATTGATTTTTTCAGTAATATCTATGGATATACCTAAAACACATTTCTCGTTCGAACCAAACGGAGTAAAAGGGATTTTCCTAATTTTATAGTGTCTGATATTACCTTTCAAATCAACAACAAGTTCGTCATCATTATCTATGGGTATTTGATTTTCGATTATAAACTTATCTTCATCCAACATTCTCAAAGCATCTTCTTTATTATAATGCAGATCAATTTGATATTTTCCGATCAAATCTCTCACCTGCATACCATAATAATCGGCAGTTTCTTTATTTGCTAAAATAAATTTCCCTTTGCTGTCTTTTGCAAAAACAGAAAAAGGTATAATATCAATAGCTTGTCTAAATTTTTCTCGTGAAGCTCTGATTTCATCACGTGCAATAATGTAATCAGTAATATTTCTTCTTACAACAACAGCGCCATTGAGATCGCCGGAGCTATTTTTAATCGGCAGCGACTGAATTATCCAGTCATGATTATCATCAGTTTTAGTATGAGCAGAATGAGTTTTTCCATCGTTGAGTGTCAATCTATATGGACAATTTTTGCAAATTTTATTTTCATCATGCAAAAATTCGAAGCATTTGCACTGATTTTCATAATAGCTTATCTTGTTTCCATAATCTAAAGCAGCTCTATTTGCCCACAATACATTTTCATTATTATCCAAAAGTATTACATGATCTTCTAATGCTTCAAGTATCACATTTTTTTCTAATTCACTCTGCTGAATGTCGTCTTCATATTTTTTCCGCTCTCCAATATCATGCATCAAACATAATATAGACAAACATTCTCCATTTGAATTGACAATTGGGGACATAGAAATATAGCACCAAATATCTTCCCCATTTTTATTTTTAACAACTACTTCAGAATTAAATTCTTTAATAAAACCTGAAAACAATGCACTTATAACTTCTAAATATTTTTCTGAATAATAACTGTCAACAATATAAAACAAAGATAAATGATTGAAATCTTGATCTTTATATCCTAGCAAATTTTTAAACTTATCATTAGCACGAATAATTTCGCCGCCATGATTTAATACAAATACTGCAATTCCTGAGTTTGAAAAAAGTGCATTAAATTTGTCGCTGCCTATAATTGTCTCAATAGTTAAATTCTTATCGGCAATTTTTTTGATAATACAAAAAGCATAGGAATCTGAAATTAATGAAAATGGAGCTATATCGATTTCTAACTCAACTTTTCTTAATTGAAAATGAAAATCCTTTTTAAGGCTAACGATAATTTTAGAGTCTAAAGCTAATTTTGCTTCGTTTTTGATTAGGTCCAAAAATGCTGCAATTAGCATATTATGCACTTCACTTTTTGAAATACCCGGAATTTCAACTTCTAGAATAAAATCATTAAAATACTTATTCGAGTGTTTCGCCCCGGAAATTAGTGATATCGCAAATACTGGTCGGTTAAATGATTCAATTAAACTTTGAATTTCATTTTCACCACTACTCATTACTATCATTCCTTCAGGCATACTACTTTTCCAATTAAACAAAACTAATATTTTATTGTTAAACGACTTTTAACTTTTGACTTAATTAAAGTTAAGTTTTTTAAATAATTTTTTTCAAAAATTAACATTTTTAAATATAGCTACTCATAGCTAACTACAAATTTAACAATAATTTTATATAATTAACAAATATTTCTTATAAAA
>JAUQWR010000108.1 GCA_030835065.1 Candidatus Kapaibacterium sp. | reverse complement strand
ATTGATATAGTAAGAGGATGAGTTTGAGATTTTTTTTCTTCGCTTGTCCATAATATAGCAGAGCCTTTTGGAGAAAAAAGCCATTTGTGGCAATTAGTAGTAAACCAATCGCAATTAATTTCTTCAGGATTTAAATCTATTTGTCCAATTGAATGTGCAGCATCCACCAATACATCAATATTTTTTTTCTTTGCTAATTCACATATCTCTTTTAATGGGAATACAATTGCAGTCTGAGAACTAATAGCATCAATCAATAGCAAATTGATACCTGACTCAATTAATTCTTTATAAACAGAAATTATCTCATCATAGCATGGAATAGTGGCTAATTTCTTTTCAATTAATTTGCATCCGCTTACATCTTTAGCATAATTCAATGTTTGTCTGACAGCCGGATAAACGTGATTGATAAAACCAATAGAATAATTAGAGTCCATTTGTGGCAAAAGAGATCTTATTACAGTATTTACACCACTAGTAGCATTATCAACAAAGGATAAAGAATGAGGGTTGCAATTAAGGAATGTCGCAATTTTATTTAGCACGGATGGCAATATCTTAGGTGCTTCATCCATAAAGAAATGCATAGGATCAGATTCCATAAGCAATTGATATTTTTGTTGCTCCTCTAAAACAATTTTGGGTACAGCACCAAAGGAACCATGATTCAAATAATAAATTTCATCACTAAGCAGGAAATCTTTTCTGACTAATTGACTATCTAACATATAAACTCCTTAAAATGATGCAATATAAAAAAAAAGAGGCTCCGAAGAGCCCCTTAATTGCAAAACAACATGGAATCATTATTTAACTTTAACGATTTCACGAGTAATAACAACACTTCCAGCTTCGATTCTAACCATGTAAGAACCACTTGCTAAGTCTTTAGAGTCGATTGCTAATTCATGATTGCCAGCTGTCAAAGCTTTGCCATCGAGAATAGTAGCAACGCGAACGCCTAAATTGTTGTAGATAGCAACATTAACATTAGCGTCAACAGGAAGAGTGAAGTTAATTCTTGCACTTTCACTGAATGGGTTAGGACTTACTGTAGCGAAGTAACCTAAAGCTGAAGGATCATCAACGTCTGTACCTGAGCAAATAATTTCAAATGCAGCTGTACGGTTATATTCAAGTTCAGGATCGTTATTATAGATTGCGCGAACGATAGCATTCTTAGTGCATACATCAGGAACAATCCAATTTTCGAGCTTATTAGCTGCTTTAACGTTCTGAGCTATGTTAATCCAGTTTGAGCCACCATTTGAGCTGTATTGCAATGTAAATGTATTTACGTTGCTATATGTCCAGCGAACAGGTCTCTTTTCATTAAATTTAATCTTATCGCCATTACGTGGTGATGTAATAGTCAATGAGCCGGCTAAAATCTTGAACGGTTCGGATACTGTAATTACTTCGTTTGTTGTAGCATTAACCATGCGAACAACAGCACGTTTAGTATTAGCAACTGGAACTGTCCATTCGATTTGACCATTAGCAGCATTAACTGTAGTAGTTACTGATGTCCACTTATCTAAACCATTTTCTGAGAATTCGAAACGAACGTTAACTTTATCGTTAGTTGTCCAACGGATATAGTCTTTCTTGCCGCCAGTATAAACTGGATCGTTAGCAGCAGGTCTTGTAATTTCAGCTGGAGTAGCATTGATTGCAAAGAATGCATCACTTCTATCAACTTCCAAACCTGTAGCTGTGTTGATTAATCTAACAAGACATTCGCTTGAGTTGATTCTTGGAGTCAACCAGTTATAGTTTAATAATGTAGCATCATAAGCATTTGAGTTGATTCTATTCCATGAAGAACCTTTATCTGTTGAATACTCGATGAAGATCTTAGTATCAGCATTTGGATTTGTCCATGAAATAACATTTACTAATCCGCCTTCCAATTTTTCGCCACCGTTAGGTGAAGTAACTGCAAATGTCTTAGCAACGATAATAGGTTTGATTACTTCAAATTTACCTTTGCTTGTTACATCTTTACCGTCTGTAGTTAATACGACAGTTACAGGGTTCCAATTGAAGAATATGCTTTGATCTTTGCGAAGCAATTCGAATCTTAATGTACCAAGATATGTCTTAGTTTTAGGAACGATTTGACCCGACTTATCTGAATAAGCATCATAGTTGATTTCAATTGAACGAGTATTTGGAATTTGGTTGAATGTTTCTTTTGTTGGTGCTGAATATGATTCATAATAGCCCATATTATCAATACCACTGAAGATAACATTATCTGTGCGAGCCATTTCAGCAAATTTAATTACTGAAGGATCGAATGTAACTGCGAATGTACAATTTGCAAGTGCAAAGTCGCCGCCATTATTTTGGATATACATAGGTACTTCTACCATGTTGCCATTAATATATGGAGTAGCTGTTACTTTGTAATCGATACCTGCTAATGTAACATTCATATCTTTGCTGTTTACAACTGCTTTTGTATTGTTGTTTGCCAAGAATTCGCGTTCTGTCTTGAGAATTTTTTCAGTCAATTCAGGTGCGTCTGGATAAACAACTGTCATTGGATCAGCGTCTGCAATATAATTCAATTTTGAATTTGTATTGATGATGCCAGCACTTGGTGGATAAATGTATTGAGCTTGTAAGCTCAAGTTACGCAATGAAGAAATTTTGTTAGAGTTGTTGTCTACAATAGTTCTATCAGAAGCGTTAACAACACCGTCGCCGTCAACATCGTTTGTAACGTCATAAGAAACAGCACCAGTTCTTACTTTTGCTCTATCAGCAGCAGTAATTTGACCGTCACGGTAAACGTCGCCTGCTACCATTGCAGCAAGAGGAGTACCAGTTGTTGTAGCTGTATGACCATCGCTATAATTAAGAGCAGTCATAGGCCATTTTACGCTATTTCTGTCTGATGTGTAATTTTGATCATCAGCATAAGCTGTATAGCTTGTACCAAATGTTGGAGGATTTGTCTTAGCTGCAGCTGATTCAATCAAACCGTTTGAACCGTTCCAACCTTGGAAATCCCAACCTGATTCGATATCCCAAGTAGTAATATTATCACCAGCATAGTAGAATGGTGCAGCATATTGAGACATAACTGGCAAGTAGTTTTGATGTTCTACAACAACAAAGTATCTGCCATCATTTACATCTGTGAATACAAATGGAACGTTAGCGAAATTCTTATCGCCAGCATTTCTGTTTGCTGGATCTGATGATGTAGCGAAATCTGCATATTTATCTGATGATACAGCTGTTGAATTTGCAACGTATTCGCCTGGGCGACCTGCATTATCTTTAAATAAGTGAATTCTCAAACCATTGTTGCTGAATTTATCGCCAATATTATAAGGCATTGCTGTACCTGTTCCACGGTGGTAACCTTCGAGAAGTAATCTTACTGTAAAGTTACTTGGAGGAGTGATATTGAAGTTAGCACTTTCTGTAATCAATGATTGCATAAAGCCCCAGCTACCATTATCATATTCCAATGGATCAGGAGTATTGATATTTGCACGAGCTCTCAAACGGAGTCTGCCATTTGTCATTGCAGCGCCGATTTCAGCTTGGTCATCATAAGTTCCGTCTTTGTTTTCGTCTGGATCTGTAATTGAAGCATTCAATAACATTGCAAATTGTGATTTCGCAGATGTACCTGGGAATTCATATATTGCATTTGATGTTGGCAATGAAGCTGCATTTGTGTAACCAGCATTGTGTTTTACACTTGCTGTGTACATATAATGAACGTTCAAATCGCCGCCACCGCCGAATGTTGAAAATTCTAAGTCAGAATTATCAGCAGCATCGCCTGTTAAGAATGTAATTGCATCATTTCTGTTATAGTCGAAACCAACCCAACGAACTTTCAATGCTGTGTTTGAATTTTTAACAGCTTGCAAGTATTTAGGTTCTACTAGTTTAATATAAGGAGTTGTAGCTT